>NZ_AUPM01000022.1 GCF_003265365.1 Petrotoga sp. 9PW.55.5.1
ATGCTGCAGACGGGGTAGTCATTCTTAAATTTGCTTTTAGCAAATTGAAAATCCAATTCAAAAGCAACTACCCCGTCTGTGACCACACCCCGTCAGACTTTCAGTCTGACACCCCTCTCAAGAGGGGAATTCTATTATATTAACCCTTCAAAAAGGGGAATTAAAGCTAATTTCCCAAAAAATCTTTTTTCATATTTTTTCTGTCTACTATATTGACTTAAGTCCAAATTGGCAAAAATTTTTTTAAGATTTTTTAACACCAAACGGGGTGAAAGAGGGGGTACTTCTTAAATATCCTAATACTATTTCATTAAATGTTGGAAATCTTCCAATTTCATCTTTTGTTCTTACCAATACCTCTTCTTCAAAATTTGAAACTACCTCTCCGTTTGGTATCGGTTCACCCTTTCTAATCATTCTGTGTTTTTCTTTAGCTGAGTCCATATCATCAGAATACAATATTTTTCCTTCTTTGATTATCGCAAATGATGTAGAAATCTCTTCAAGTTCGTATATTTCGTGTGATGAGATTACTATAGTTTTATTAGTTTCATTAGCATACCTTCTTAAAATCCCTAAAGCTTCTGCCCTTATAACTGGATCAAGGTTTTGTGTGGGTTCATCTAAAAGCAAAAGATCTGCGTTACTTGAAATAGTCAAGGCTAAATAAAATAATGTTTTCATACCCATAGAGTACCTTTCTACTTTTTGGTTCATATCTAAATTATAATGCAAAACAAAATTTGAAAATGTTTCTTCGTTGAAATTCGGATACAACATTTGCCAAATTTTCAGATAATCGCTTCCTTTGAAATTTGAAAAAGTTAACCTATCTTCCGTCATTACAGAAATTTTTTCTTTTATTCTTGGATTCAGAGTTTCGGAAAATAATTTTATCTCCCCATTCTCAGGTTTTAACTCACCATACAAACATCTTAACGTAGTCGTTTTTCCAGCCCCGTTAGGGCCTATCAGTGAAAATATTTCTCCCTCATCTACATTTAAATTAATCTTATTCAAAACTGGTTTAGAATGAAAGCTCTTAACCAAATCTTTTACTTCAACTATCATTTTTGAACACCTCTCTTTTCTAATAAGTACAAAGATATTATCAAAAGAATCAGAGAAAACACAAAACTAGCCAAGATATTTCCTTGATGATACGGGCTAATTAGATAATATGGATTAACTATAATGCTTGAACCAAATCCTCCTAAAATAAAATCTAAAATCAACACTAAAAATGGGATTCCAAATGTATCTCCACCTAAAGTCACGGAAATAATTATTATTGCAAAGTAAGCCGTTGCGAATATGAGGGCTTGAAATACTTCTAATAAAGCTAAAAATCCATAAGCATTACCAAAATTTATAAAAGCTGAACCAATGGTTCCAGGAATTGCTATCAAAAGAATCGATAAGATAAAAGATGAGAAAAATATTTCTCTATAAGAAAACGGTAAAGAAATCAAAAGTGAAAACTTTTTATTTCTTATATCGTATCCAAGCATGTTCGTTAAAAACAAAAATACAAAAAAAGCAGATAAAAAAGAAATATCAAAAGGTACTAAAAACAAAAATAACAACGAAAACAAAAATATTCTCCCACTTTTTTCTGTAAATTCCTTTTGGAAATATACCTCTAATTTATTCAGAAAATTGGACATCTTTCCATACCTCCTCTAATATTAATTTCACAGTTTCAAGATCTATCTCTTCTTTTTTCATTTTTTCTACAAAGTCTCTTATATCGTTAAAAACACTTTTTTTCAAATCTACATTGGTAGATATAAAAAATCCTACACCATGTTGTGCTACCAAATAACCTTCTATTTCTAACTTTTCTAAGGCCCTCAAAATAGTATTCACGTTAACCTTGAAAATTTTACTTAACTCCCTCACAGGAGGCAAACTATCGCCTTTCTTTAAATTACCTATTATTATTTCTTTTTTTATCTGATTCATTATTTGAATATATGATGGGATTCCACTGTGTTTGTCTACTTCATAAAACATGATTACATCCCTTTCAAAATTTTTGTCTTCTGATCGTTATTTTTCCTGTGGTATTTATATCTATCTTTCCTTCGTTTATTGATGGTTCTAATATAGTTACATCACCATAAGTTCCGTTTAATGTTAAATTTCTTGTTCCTGACCAGTAATCTTGATATTTTATAGAAAGTTGCATAGCAGTACTTGCAATAAAAATATTTTCTGCACCTATTACCGACAAATTAATTTGCATTCCAGTACCAGAGATGTTAATCTCTTTAGCTTCTATTAATCCTCTCCACGTAATTCCCGTTGCTCTAACTTCAACGTTATCAGCATGTATATCATTATTAATAGTTAATCCTATCGCTTCTATAACTAAAGTTGATGCAAAAATATTTGCGTTACAACTTACTCCAGTTGCGTTTATATAAAAATCCTCTACTTTAAGATCTCCTTTTATCACCACTGCAGTTGAGTCAATTTTTATACTTTTGTAAGGATTTTTTGTTCCAACAATTATAACTACTTTTTCGTTTTCCATGCCGTTATAAGTTAATGTTAATACATCCTGATTTCTTCTTTCGCGAACACGATTTGGAATATATATTTGATCTGATGTATTATCAAAAATTATTTCATAATTCTTACCTTTGATCTCTAGATGTTCTGCACCTTCAATATACCTGTCAGGTTCAATAGTTATAGTATTATTACCTTTATTATAATTATAATTATAGTTCCGATAGTAATTTCCATCATTTTCAAGAAGATTGTTCCATAAGTTTCCCCATTCATGTTGATTCATAAAATTTAAAAAGATGCTAGCAGGAATTATAAAGAAGACTACAGCCAAAATAACAAAAAGTACTTTATGCTTTGTAAAATTCATTGCAAAAACTACAATAGCAATAAAAGAAAACACAACTTTCAAAAATATTGAAGGAATAAAGATAGCTAGTATACCAAATATTAACGCAATAACAAAACTAACAAAATAATGCCCTTTTTTCATAAATTATCACTCCCTTACATTTAAAATCATCTTTCTCTCTTATAAAACAATAATAAAGTCAACAAGTATAGTTTAATATAACTAGCACTTTAGTGTTATAGTTAACTATAACACATTTTTTAAAAAATGTCAAGTAAATTATTCTTTTCTATGAAAAAATGATAAATTACATAGGAGATAATCTATTGGAAATCACATTAGACGAACTAAAAGAAATTTTGAAATAAAAGTATAAAACTTTCTAAATAAATATTAATTTACTTTTTGAAAAGATTTAGGGTTAATTCCCCTTTTTGAAGGGGTGGCTGTGACGCTTTTTGTCACAGACGGGGTAGTTGCTTTTGAATTGGATTTTCAATTTGCTAAAAGCAAATTAAAGAGAGACTACCCCGTC
>NZ_AUPM01000023.1 GCF_003265365.1 Petrotoga sp. 9PW.55.5.1
ATAATGAACTATGGAAGGTATTATGAAATAAGAACATACCAAAAGAATTAAGACCAAAGGTACCAAAAGAAATTAATGTATTTGTGAAGAAATACACTTTAAAAAGAAGATTATCTGCAACTTCTTTCTATGTTTTTGAAGGTGAAGAAAGAGAGAAGATTGTTGAAACTTTGGAGGCATTTGCTTGAGCACAAAATAGTTTTAGGATTTTAAGAGGTTACAATGTCCTCGTTTTCTAATTTGGTACTGTTTTTGTATAAAAATTCGGGATCGATGTCTAAGCCATTACTCCATTCAATAGTATCAAATGATACTCTTACCGATTTAAAAATTTTTTCATCTTTTAAATCTTTAAATAGTCCTTTATCTAAGTAAGGCTTCATATCAAATATTTTTTTCTCTTTGTTATCGAATGTCAAAAGTAATTTGTAATTTTCTAAAGGTTTTACTTCTATTACTCCAATATACATTTATATCACTCCTATCGTATAGGATCTATAGGTAAAGGTAATTCTCCCTTCATTGCAAGATTCCAATCTGATAATAATTCTTCTTTTCTCAATTCTGCCCAAGCTAATACAATTTTTAATTGTTTTTTTGGTAAATTTCCTTCTATTAATTCGCAAGAATTTATATCTATTACAGCTTTGAATTCACCATAATATGCATGAATTAGAATTTTGAACTACTAATATAAATAACTAAGAATAATTTGCTTACATTGAAAATGCCCCCTGTTTTAACTCAAAATCTTCTCCTTATCTTTTTCTGCATAAAATAAGGCTAATATTCCTGAAATTACAAAACTAATGAATAAAACAGTGAAAACTAAAAAATCTAATTGAGGAAAGTTTATTGCAATTATTACTCCAAACATGATAGCAATAGTGAAGATAGAAGAAAATTTATCAGATCTATACCAGATACTATAACCTTCAACTAAAATATAGGCAGTAGTCCATACGACAGCGGCGATAGCAAATAAAAGATAACTCCATCCCCCTATTATGATTATCGCTGGTAGTGAAAGAAGAAGAATAATCGTTCCAATTAATCCCCCCGTTAATCCTCTGATCAACAAAATTGCCCTTGCACTTGAGATAACTAAAAAATAGTCTATTAACCCTTTTGATTTGTCTATTCTTCTAAATCTATCTGATTGAATAAATAAGGGTACTGTTACAATTAAAAGTATGGGAAGGTAATTTAAAAAAGACAAACCGATATATTTTGAGATGAAAAGTAATATATATATAACAAAAGAAATTGTTATAACAACAAACCAAAGTGTTTTATTTAATGATTTAATCTCTAACCAAAAAATATATTTCATTGTTTAATCACCGCTTTTTCTTTATCCA
Organism: Petrotoga sp. 9PW.55.5.1; assembly: GCF_003265365.1. NCBI lineage: Bacteria > Thermotogati > Thermotogota > Thermotogae > Petrotogales > Petrotogaceae > Petrotoga > Petrotoga sp. 9PW.55.5.1. The sequence continues at coordinate 1,362 of NZ_AUPM01000023.1, forward strand.
AAAACACTACAATTAAGATGTCTATCATAAAAAAAATTAAAATGGAAACCAAAGTAAAATGAATCCACGAAATGTCTATTTGTCTGATAAGCTGTAAAAAAGGAAGTATGATAATAGACAGCAAAAAGAATATTGAATAGATAATCCCGTAGACCCATTGTACTTTTAATGAGAAAAGTAGGTAAGTAGAATTACTCAAAGCAATGAGGAAACCTAGCACAAATGGTATTAATAAAATGTAGAAAAAAACAATTAGAGTAAAAGATTCTTTAAAAATAAACAACATGATTAAAGCAAGTACTAATGAAGTTGGAATAACAAAAAAAGTTGACATTAAAGCTCCGAAAAGACTAACTGATAATACATAACCATTAGTACTTATTGGCATAGCTAAAATGTAATCAAACAGTTCTCTTTTCCAATCTTCTTTGAAATTAGTTGCAGAACTTGCCACAAATAGAGTAGAACTGATTAGAAAAAAGAATAATCCATTCCACGGGTTTGAATCATCTAATAAGCTCAATAATATAGAAAAGAGGAAAAAAATAACTATATAAATAACACGAAAGACCTTATTTAAATTAGGAGTCTGTTTAAATTTTCTAATATTACGTTTAAATTCACGCCAAAATATAGCTTTAAACATCTCTTTTTTTCTCCTTTCTATAAACATCTTCAAGAGTTGTTTGTACTTTGTCTATACTTTTTATTTCTATATTTTCTTTAGAAATAACATTTATAACATCAGATATCTTCCCTGCCATAAGTCTTATGAAAATCCTTTTTTCTTTAGACTCATAAGAAGTAAAACCATACATCTCTAAGGATCTTAATAATGAGTTTGGTGCTTCATCGTTTATAATTATCTGATAATCTTCACTCTCACTTTTTAAAATATTTTCTATTGAATCCATTTTCACAATCTTTCCATTAAAAATAAGAATAACCTTATTACATATTTGCTGAAGCTCGTATAGGTCATGAGAACTTATCAACATCGGAATTTTAGTTAAAGTAAGCTCTTTGATAAGGTCTCTTACCAGAAGTTTTCCATCTACATCTAACCCACTTGTTGGTTCATCCATTATTATGGCTTTTGGCTCTCTTAGGAATAAGCGTGCAATAGTTAACCTTTGCTTCATACCCCTTGAAAATGTTTTAACAAGTTTATTTCTAACGCCGTAAAGCTCAACCTTTTTAAGAATGTTGTCTATATTATTAACTTTTGCATGATATACCTTTGAATAGAATTTAAGATTTTCATAAGCTGTTAGATCGTCATCCACCCCTGGATGATCCAATACAAAATCGATCTTATTTCGAGCGTTCAAACTTGAATAAGGATTTTCGCTGAAAACTTTTACTTCACCAGCAGAAGGTTTCAGAAGTCCGAGTATAAGTTTTATAGTTGTCGTTTTTCCAGCTCCGTTTGGTCCTACATAAGCAATAACATCCCCTTCTTGTATGTTGAATGAGATGTTATCTAAAACCTTTGTTTTTCCAAACTTTTTTTCAACGTTATTGAGAAAAATCATCAAACCACCTACCTTTATAAGGCTCCCTTCTTGCAATATATTTCCTAAATAAAAAAGCTCATTCTTTTTTTAGCATATTTCAAAATAAAAGTTAAGAAATAAAACCTCCATCCGTCAATGTTATACCTATGCTTTTAGATTATATTTCCAAGGTATGCAGGTATGCAAGCGTTATGTGACATTATGAAGTCAAGTGGCGACTATGTAAGCAGTACAAATAAAATAATTGGATTTGTATATTTTAAAATAGACTTTACGGTAGAAAATGTTTATTATCAATATTTGTATATAATGTTAACGATGATAACATTACTAATATATTCAAAGTCAAAAATATAGGAACATATGAACCTGTAAAAATCAATATAATCATTGTACTTAAAACTACTAATGCAGAGATAATTTTACTGTAATTTTCAAATTTGAAATACAATAACAATGCAAATCCATTATATATAAAAAATAGTGAAATTACCAAAAGCAGTGTAAATAACACTTCGATATTAAATGTAATATTGTTCAAATATGCAATAAGTAATAGCAAAAATATATTAGTAAAAAAATTACAGAAACTTCTTTTTATTATGATTAAATACTCTATCAATATCACTTCATATTTATTCAAAACACTCGATAATAAGTACTCAAATAAACCTGTTTCTCTCTTATTCTCTATATAAAAAATATTTAAACCAGCTGCAGATAAAGATAAGAATGTAAAATAAATTAATATGTGCCTGAAATTAATAGTAAAAGTAGGTATACTAATTGTGACTATAGCGTATAAAACTATTATTATAAAGGCATATATTATATTTCTCAATAAACTAACTGATTTTTTATCTTCATAGGTATAAATTATTTTATAATAATGTAGCAATTTTTTCATACACTTTTCCTCCTGCTACGCTTTATGTAGATAGGATATATTCTTTTAAAACATTGAATAATTTGATCTCATAGTTGAAGTATAAATTACTATTACTATCTTGAAATAATTATAATTGACACATCTGCTGTTTTTCTTTTTCTCTCTGCAATAATCAAAATTAATAAACCCAGAATAAAAATAATAAAGCAGATTAATTCAAATCTAAATACCACTTTTATTAACTTTGGTAAATACATAAGTATTAATAATGCGAATAAGTTAAAGATACTTGTGTTATTGATATATTTCGAAGGATTCATAACTATATTAAGAGAGACTATATATGAAAAAGAAGTAGCAAAAGACCATATTATTAATGTCATAATATAAAATATCAATGATGTCCAATTTAAGGTTTTACTAAGGTACAGAGCTATTACTAAATAAATTAAAGGGAAAATAATGTAGAGCATAATCACTATAGATTTTGAAAGGATAAATTCTTTAAAATTAACCCCTATTGACATTAAGTATTCAAATCCCCCATTTAGGTGTTCTCGATAAAATTCATATGCAGGCAAATATATAATGATGCTATTTATAATTATTGCTGGAAGTACTAATGAATAATAAGCTAACATGGAAAGGTTAGGTGAGCTTTTATATAAATAATACATGCTTAAAGCAATGGCAGCAAACAAAAAATGTATAAATAAGTAAATTATTTTAACACTATTTACAGAAGTCAATATCTTTATGTCTTTAAATATGAGCCTTTTTAGCATTATTGACACTCCTTGTATAATTTTTCAATATAAGTAGGTTCAAGAGGATAATCTATTTTTTGTTCTTTAACAATGTGTCCTTTACTTATTATTCCTATCTTAGTACAAATCTTGCTCAATTCATATATGTCATGTGATGATATTATAAATGTCATATTTTCTGTTTTATTTCTATCAAGTATATAATTTATAAGCCATTCTTTAGCTTCGATGTCTAATCCACTAAACGGTTCATCCAAAACAGCCAAATAAGGATTATTTAAAAATACTCTAGATAACGATAATCTTTTTTTCATTCCTTGTGAAAAAGTTGACACCTTATCATTTTTTACATCAAATAGTTTTACTTCTTTCAATAATTGTGAAATTTTTTGATCCTTATTATTAATATTATATAATTTAGCAAATAATTCTAAATTATCTAAAGCAGAAAGGCTTTCATATAGGCTATCTCGATGAAATAAATATCCTATCTTTTTTTTATCTTGTATTTTGCTATTTTTTATGATCTTACCGATGTTTGGTTTGAATACTTCACTGATTATTCTTATCGTTGTTGTTTTTCCTGACCCATTGGCCCCTAAAAAACCATAAATATTTCCCTCTTCTACATTCATGTTGAGATCGTTTAAAATGCATTTTTTCCCTAAATAAAAATATATTTTTCCAGCTTTAACATTTTTCATCCTCCATTTTATTTAAAAGAAATGTACCAACATGGTAAATCTTTAAAACAAGTCTTTTTTAATAATGGGTGAAAATCTTATAGTTTTAATATTGTTTAACATTGCAAAACCCACTATATCCTCGATTTTATCTTTGTCGATAGTTCGGAAGGGAATATTTATAAATACTTCATAATTTAAATCTTTTAATATTTTGAATGGATAGGTTTATATCTTGTATGGCTCTTATTTCTTTCTTTTTTACTTTGAAGATCTTCGTTAGGTTTTGTGTTTTTATCATTTCCATAATATCATCCCTTCATTCATACCTTAAAACCTCTACAGGCTTTAATTTGGCGCTTGATTGGCTGGATATATTCCAAAGAATAATCCAACTCCTGTATTGCTATTATGGTCATCACAACCCCTACCCCTATTATTATTCCAAGCATTGAGAGAAATAATTTATTATAAAAAAGCACTCTCAGTGATTCTTTAAATATTTCCAAGTACACTCCCCTCTACAAATCCTTTTTTCCTCTAAATTTTTGATATCTTAGAAAATTAGACATTTTGTTCACTCCAATTGTTTGGCTTTAACATCAAATTTATCGTTCTATTGCATATATCATTAAAATAGTCGGAATGGTCTATTATTATGCATATTTTTTCACATAATTCTGTATCTATAAATGTTTTAATTAACTCTTTTGTTTCTTTATCTAAATGTGCAGCCGCTTCATCAAAGATAAATAAATCGGAAGAATCTGATTTTATAAGTGCTCGCGCTATAGCTACTTTTTGTATTTCTCCTCCAGAAAGCTTTACCCCATTTTCCCCTACTAAGGTCTTATCCTTTAAAGGAAGGTTATCTATAAACTGCTTTAACCCAGATTTTTTTAGTGCTGTCTCGTATTTTTCCTCACTTACGTCTCCTGCTATTTTTATATTGTTCTCTATAGTATCGTTGAATAAGAATATTTTCTGTGAAACTATTGATATTCTACTTCTTAAAGATCTTTTTGAAAGTTTTTTCAAGTCTATAGAATTTATTAAAATTTCACCGTCATAATTGTCATATAAACCTAATATCAACC
>NZ_AUPM01000024.1 GCF_003265365.1 Petrotoga sp. 9PW.55.5.1
TAAAAAGGAGACACGACTGAAACTAACAATAATATTGGAGCAAGAATAAGAGGAATTTTTTGATTACTTTATATTAATTTTTTTAGAATATTTTAAAAGTATTTCATTATAACTTTTATTTTTCTTTTTTTTCATTATTTCCCACCCTTTACAGTATTTTTAATATATTCAAACAATAAATCTTTTATAACATTCCTTACGGAAAAGGAATCGTTGATGTTTACTTTATTTTATTACCTATGGTCTTGGTTGATTTCCACAAGAACCAATTAAGCAACCACAAGCTGGCACTACTCTCGAAATTGTGTTTAACTTTGTCATTTTATTCATCTCCTTTCGTTTCAATTTTTGTTATCTCTCCTGCGGGATGTTTCTTTTGCGCGCAAATACCTTATTTTTTCTTATACTTTTCCTTTTTGCAATACTCTTTAAAAGATTAAAATCCATAACTTATTTTGATAAATAAAATTTCTGTACCCTTATTTTTATCATACCCTTTTCTATATGATTTTCAAGCAATTTTTTTATTCAGGTTCAAATATAGATTGAAACGTATTTTCAGAGATTAGCTCAAAAAAGCTTATGTAAACTCGAAATAAGATGTTTTTTATCATGTTTTATACTCTGTTTTCGCTTTCTCTTTATTGATGATAGTTATGATATAATTAATTAAAAAGGGAAAAACGATTAACTATTGACTTGTTAACATTGGAACCATAGTAAATATTATGTTATTATTAAATGACAATAATGGAACAAAAACAGATGTGTGTAGAAGGAGATAATTCAAATTCTTTTAGAATTAGAATAAAAAAGTTCATAATGAACTTTGGTAGGTATTATGAAATAAGAAACATCCCAAAAGAATTAAGACCAAAAGTACCAAAAGAAATTAATTTATTTGTGAAGAAGTACACTTTAAAAAGAAGATTATCTGCAACTTCTTTCTATGTTTTTGAAGGCGAAGAAAGAGAGAAGATTGTTGAAACTTTGAAAGCGTTTGCTTGAGCGCAAAAGAAAAATTAATTTCGAGATGATTTGAAAAATAGGTCTTAATTTTTGTTGACTAATTTATGTTAAAATATATATGGAAAAAATACAGCAGGTGAAAATATGAATATTAATAAATATGAATTGTTAGAGTCTCTTTGTAAAAAATATAAAATTGGCTTGGTTTATCTTTTTGGCTCACAAAAAGATAAAGCCTTTAAATTATTAAGTAGCGATTCAGATGATGTCAAAATAGATGATCCCCTTACTGATATAGATGTAGGAGTAGTTTTTCTATTTGAATTGGAAAAGGTTAAACATGTGTACAAATTATATTCTGTTGTATATAATGATTTTGAAGAGATTTTTAAGCCATACAAGTTAGACCTTGTTTTTTTGCAAGAAACTCATTCTGTATTTCAAGTTGAAGCTGTAAAAGGAATATGCGCATATTATGTATCAGAAAAGTTTAAAGATGAATATGAAATGGTAATATTAAGACGAGCTGCAGATTTCAATTACGTTTTGGATCTATACAGAAAAGAAGCATTAGAAAAATAATAATAAATAATTCTTGAAAGGAATGAAATTTAGAATGATAAATAAAGGCCTTGTTAGAGATCGCCTATTGTTCATTAATAAATATCTATCTCAGTTAGAAATGCTATCTCCGTTTTCAAATTTTTTATAATCTTCTTTTCACACCA
>NZ_AUPM01000025.1 GCF_003265365.1 Petrotoga sp. 9PW.55.5.1
TGTGGGATATTATTATCAACGTCATATCGTATTCTTTTAATTCTTCAAATATCTCTTCTTCTGTTTGTGAGTCTGATAGTATGGTATAACAGCTAAAACATCTTTAACAAAAAATGGTAATTTTTTAAAATATTAATATGGATATCAAATAATGCTATTTTTGTTGACATCTTGGTAATTTCTCGAAGTACTCTTTTTTCATATAAACCAAATAGATTAAGTAATTTTGGATTATGTTTTAGTGGTGATTTATCATAACAATTATATATTATTACAAAATAAAATAAGTTTTTTAAAACTAACAAATCCCAATAAGCATTCTCAATCTCTTCTAACATGGTTCCAATTAATTCCTACTGTCTTTGTTAAATAAAGTCCGTCATAACTTACCTTTTTATTTTTAATGTATTCTCATATTGCATTTAACAAGATTGTTAAACTGTTCTTTTAAAACTATACAAGACATGCAATATTCATTAAGAATGCAATCATTACAAAATTGATTTTGTAATGATTTATCCTCCCAGATTTTTTCCAGTTCAACTATAAAGTGAGACAGTTTTCTATTTTTAAGTGATCCGAGATTGTATTTAGATCGTTTATAAAAAGCTATACAAGGATATATATCTCCTTCTTGAGACATATACATTTTGAATTGGAGACATTTATTCTGTTTCATAAAAGAAATGTTCATAGTTGGTCTCATAAGATTGTTTTTAAAAGGATTTATGAGATCTTCGTGTGGATAATTTTGAATAATATTCTCCTTTCTTATATTTTTTTCGTCTAATATAAATTTATTTGGAACATTAAGAACCAATCGAAAAGGTAAGTTATATTCCTTTAAAAGAATTACTCTATTTTCAATTTCACGATTATATTCAACATTATCTTCAATTATTTGAAATAAAATTTGTAATTTATATTTTTTTAAAACAGAAATTTTATTTTTGTCTAATAGCATTCCATTTGTAATGAGAAAAAAGTTAAGATCAAATTTTGTTGCAATATCCATAAATCCAATTAACTTATCAAATTCCGTTAATGGATCTCCTCCAGTGAGAAAAATCTGATTGCATCCATGATTAGTTAATTCAATCATAAATTTAATAATTGTATTTTCGTTCAGTAAATAATTAGGTCTATAACTATCTGGGGTTTTTACACAACTAATACATGGAAAAAGTCTTGTTTTTTCGCATGCATTACAATCAAGAGAGCAACTAGAAACTAAATTTATATACATCGCTTTTATTTCTGATATACTGTCAGATTCAATTGGTATAGAAGTTCCTGCAGTCCATTCGTCGTGAAAATATTTAATATAAGGCTCTCTTGTAAATCTTATGAGTTTGTTAAGCATTAAAAAGTTTAATGTTTCCTTCCATTTTTCTTTATATATGGTTTCCATATTATTAAGGTCTAACCCGTTCAATGCTTTTTTTAGCATTTCTAAATATTCTTTTTCTACAATAAATATTTTAGAGTTTGGAAAATCTTGAATTACCCCTCTATCATTATTATGAACAAATTTTACACCATATCCTAAACTAATATACCATTTCATATGATTAACCTCCTATGAATAAATCACTTTGATTTCAAGAAGTTATATAATAAAATATTTAATAATAAAAATAATTCTTTGTATTATTAAAAATAAAATTAATAAAATTTATATTGTTATTTTTGATATTTATTTCTAAAATATGTTGGATTATGTATAAGAATTTCTGTCAAGTCTTTTAAATCTTCTGTAGTAGATTTTATCCTGCTTTCACAAAAAACTTCTGGTCTCTCAAAGAGTCTTTTTGTGGCAAAGGTTGCATAACATCCTCCGCATACTCTGCTTATAGGACAGTTCCCACATTTTGTTAAAATTTCTTCATCATATTTTTTCATCAGCCGCAATATTTTGTTTAAATCTAATCCTGAATATATATTGCCTATAGAAAAATGACTATTTATTTTTTCACATATATGAATTCTCCCTTCAGTGTCTACATATATTTTATCTCCAGGTATACAAGTTCCTGTAAATGAAGTAAAAAAAGTATTATTACAATAAAATTTAAATCTATTGTAGAGTGAAAAAAGGGAAGTTCCAAATAGTAAATCAGAATAACGGGAAGTCTTTTCACCAGATTTTATATTTTCAATGTATTGTTTCTTCTTACAAAAATATGTTTTTATAAAATTATTTTTTTCTTGTAAACTGAAACGCTTATAATAAGAAGAGAATAAAGGCTCAACCATGCTTACTCTTATAAGCGAAGGGAGATCTACATTTTCAAAAAATTCCTCCGCCTTATAAATATTGGTGCCAAAGTCATAACAAGCAAGGAGATTAAGATTCTTCCACAGTGTGGGATATAATTCTCTAATCTTCATCAGATTGTTAAATATCTGATCAAAACTTCCTTTATTTTCACTGAAAACTCTATTTCTATCATGTTCTTCTTTTGGACCATCTAAACTTATCGACACATAGAAATCCTTTACTTTTGCTATATATCGAATCACCTCACTTGATAGTAATGTGCCATTAGTCGTTATATTAAACATGGGATCATAGAAGTTATATTTTTTTATTACGTACTCTACTATCTTTGTAATTAACTTAAATTCAAGCAATGGTTCTCCACCATAGAAAGTAAAAGTAGGCCTTTTTTTAGGATTATATTGAAACACTTTTATGAAATAGTACATATATAGGTCTATCGCTTTCTTTGCAATCTCAAATGTCATTATTTTCTTACTATAATTACGATGATATGGATATTTATCTGAATATATGCAATATTTGCAACGTAGATTACATTGCTCGGTTATCTCAAATATTAGTTGTTTCATTCCAAAATTTTCAATATGATTTTTAATATCTTCTATAGTAAGTTTTTTCTTACCCTTGTAGCTGATTGATTTGCAAGTATTATCATACTTTTTGAGAAAGGAATCATAGTATTGCATATTATAATCATGGAAGATATCCCTTTCTAAAGATTCACTTTTTCTTTCTCCACTAATTATATTTAATAGAGACTCATCAATATTAAAAATTAAACCTGAATCATTATCATAGATATATAAGTTTTTTTCATTAATCTGAAATCTTAGAAAATTAGACATTTTGTTCACTCCAATTGTTTGACTTTAACATCAAATTTATCGTTCTATTGCATATATCAGTAAAATAGTCGGAGTGGTCTATTATTATGCATATTTTTTCACATAATTCTGTATCTATAAACGATTTAATTAACTCTTTTGTTTCTTTATCTAAATGTGCAGCTGCTTCATCAAAGATAAATAAATCGGAAGAATCTGATTTTATAAGTGCTCGTGCTATTGCTACTTTTTGTATTTCTCCTCCAGAAAGCTTTACCCCATTTTCCCCTACTAAGGTCTTATCCTTTAAAGGAAGGTTATCTATAAACTGCTTTAACCCAGATTTTTTTAGTGCTGTCTCGTATTTTTCCTCACTTACGTCCCCTGTTATTTTTATATTGTTCTCTATGGTATCGTTGAATAAGAATATCTTCTGTGAAACTATTGATATTCTATTTCTTAAAGATCTTTTTGAAAGTTTTTTCAAGTCTATAGAATTTATTAAAATTTCACCGTCATAATTGTCATATAAACCTAATATCAATC
>NZ_AUPM01000026.1 GCF_003265365.1 Petrotoga sp. 9PW.55.5.1
GTATTTAATTAACTCTTTTGTTTCTTTATCTAAATGTGCAGCTGCTTCATCAAAGATAAATAAATCGGAAGAATCTGATTTTATAAGTGCTCGTGCTATAGCTACTTTTTGTATTTCTCCTCCAGAAAGCTTTACCCCATTTTCCCCTACTAAGGTCTTATCCTTTAAAGGAAGGTTATCTATAAACTGCTTTAACCCAGATTTTTTTAGTGCTGTCTCGTATTTTTCCTCACTTACGTCTCCTGCTATTTTTATATTGTTCTCTATGGTATCGTTGAATAAGAATATCTTCTGTGAAACTATTGATATTCTATTTCTTAAAGATCTTTTTGAAAGTTTTTTCAAGTCTATAGAATTTATTAAAATTTCACCGTCATAATTGTCATATAAACCTAATATCAATCTTATGATTGTAGACTTTCCACTACCATTGGGTCCTTTCAAAAGTAATTTATCTCCTTCTTTTTGCTTCTAAATTAAAATTATTTAAAACAGTTTCTTTTCCATAAGGATAGCTAAATATCACATTTTTCATTTCAATCATATTTATTTCGTTTATTTTTATTTTATCGGATGTTTCACTCTCTTGAGGATACTTTAAGAAGAAATCCTTGATTCTATCAAGAGCTACAAAAGCTGGTTTGAAAGTAAACATACTTAAATTCCAATTGATTACTGGGGCATATAATTTTCCAAAATATCCGGCAAATGCCATATAAGTTCCTATTGATAAACTTTCTTGGAGGACACCTTTTCCACCTATATAGAGAAGAAGAACACTTACAATTGAAGAAAGAAGAATAATAGCCTCAGAGCCAACCGATAATAGGATACTGTATTTTATCGAAGATTTTACATAATCTTTATTGATTTTGTTTATCTTTTCAGTTTCTTTATCTTCTAAATTCATTCTCTTGATTTCTTCAACTCCACTTACTGACTGCTGAAATTTACCATGAAATGTAGCTGCTTTTTCCATTGTTTGACTTGTGAGTTTACCAAAAGCATTTTCAAAGGTTTTTGTGATTAAATAGAATACAGGTATTATTAAGACTAAAATTAGAGTTAACTTAACGTTCATTAAAAACATGATTACCATTGCTCCTATGAATTCAAAAATGCTCAGAATCAACTTGAAACTTTGCATAGAAAATAATGGACTTAAAGAATCAACTTCTCCAAATCTTGAAACAATGTAACCACTTTCACTGTTCGAAAAAAATTCTAATGGTAATTTTATAATGTGATTTGTCAAATCTTTTTTTATTTCTAATAAAGTGTTCTGACTAACTATGGTGAAAAGTGCCGAACTTAAATAATTAAATGTGCTTTTTAAAATATAAATTACAACAAGTATTAAAACGTATTTTGTCAGAATACTCAAGTTTTTCATCATTATTCCTTCATCAAAAGCTAACTTGGTAACATAGGGAGGCAAAAGAGAAATTAACGATAAGCCAATTAAAAAAAGAAATGATATAATAAATAATTTTATTTTTGGTTTTATGTAATTAAAAACAAATTTCACAAATTGAGTATTTTTCACATTCATGTTTCTTGGGCCTCCTTTTAGATAAACT
>NZ_AUPM01000027.1 GCF_003265365.1 Petrotoga sp. 9PW.55.5.1
TTTGGAGAACGAGATTAAATTAGTTGATAAGGCTATTGAGAAAACTATCAAAGGACTTAATCCTAATGAGTATATCTGTCTTACTTCTATTCCTGGTATCGGTCCTGTTATCGCTGCGGGTATCATAGCTGAGATCGGTTCTGTTGCTTTTTTCGATTCTAACAATTCTTTGGCTAAGTTCGCTGGTTTGACTTGGCAATCTTTTTCCTTTTTACCCCTTGACTTTTTACCAATTAGTTCTTACATAATATATATGCTCTAAAATCTAAATTAAGCAGCAACTCCAGCGGCAAAAATAGCTTTAGCTCCGGCCGTAAGTCCTACAGAATCAGCAACTGGAATAGGGCCATCAGCGACGCATATAAGACATGGAAATAAGCAACCCGCACATGCTAAACAACCTATTCCTTCAGGATCAACATCAATTTCTGCCATATTAATTCACCCCCTTGTATAATAATTAAATTGCGAAACGCATTCTTTCTTGGTTTTAAAATGGTTTTTTCTTTTGTTTTTATTCCTTTTTAATTTTTTAAGATATGACTCATCTTGAGAATGAAAATCCTCTACCTTCTACAAAACTTTGGGTTGTTACATTAAAAATGTGCTTTCTGATTTAACATATTATCTAGTTCAACTAGTATATATCTTTGATTAGGTCAAAAGCAAGACTATTTTTCAAAGGTAAATGCTAATCAAAAGGGTTCAATCAGAAACTAAGATCTGGTAACTATACTTCCAAGAATAATAGAATGATTAAAACAGGTAATCATAAAGTTTAAAATACATACTTACCAACTTTCTTTAATAATATTCATCATAGCTCCAGTTTCCAACATATTTGTTTTAACAGCGTCCTTATCATCTCCTCCAAAAGTAATTATTCCTAATGAAAACATCACCATCATGATTACTATAACAAGCACCTTTTTCATTTTTAACCCCCCACATAATTTAAGATAAACACCCTTTCACTATTTATCATACTCTTTTCCATATGGTTTTCAAGTGTTTTGTCAACTTCTAAAATGCGTATAAACAAAGGATTGTTATTTTTGAATTTTTAAAAATAAATGTTACAACTTCTCATTTTTTACATTTCATCTTCTCATTCTTTTGCTTTATGCCAAGAATAATAAAGGTTATGATATAATAATCTTTGTAATAAAAAATAGTTGTTTCTACAAGACGTTAACATTATAGGAAAAAACAATATTAAGTAACTTTTAGGTACCGATTTAGTAACTAAAAGATTATATATCGGTTGGGGGGGGAATTAGAGATGAATCTAAAAGATATTGTAGAAATACTCAACTTTGGTCAGTTTTCAAAACCGTTTTTAAATTATATGGGTGAGTATTTGAAAAATGAATCAATAAAACAACATGAAGAAGTTATTAATTACATTGATGTATTAAAATTAAAATGGGCTGCAAAATATGAAGAAGCACTTGAAAAGATAGAAAAGGCAATAACGTTATCTAAAAAAAGAAGCATTGATTATTTGCTTTTAGTGGAAAAGATGGATGTATTGGTTAAACTTTCAAAGGAGAAAGAAATTAAAGAAACTTTCTATGAGTTAAGAAACGGGTTCTCTAAACTTCCAAGGTATCTTAGAGGAG
>NZ_AUPM01000028.1 GCF_003265365.1 Petrotoga sp. 9PW.55.5.1
TTCATAGATTTGTAATATCCATAGTTAACAAAAAAAGATATGATTCTTTCTAATAAAACAACAAGGACAAAAAAGAAAAAGAAAGGCAATATCTGAGAAAATTTGTTTTTACCAATTATATCATCGATAAAGTATCTAATTAAAAAAGGAGACACGACTGAAACTAACAATAATATTGGAGCAAGAATAAGAGGAATTTTTTGATACTTTATATATTTTTTAGAATATTTTAAAAGTTTCATATAACTTTTATTTTTCTTTTTTTTCATTATTTCCCATCCTTAACAGTATTTTTAATATATTCAAATAATAAATCTTTTATAACATTCCTTACGGAAAAGGAATCGTTGATCTTTACTTCCTAACTCATTATATTTTATTACTAAGTTTTTGGTTTATTTCCACAAGAAACAACGAAGCAACCACAAGCTGGCACTACTCTCGAACTTGTGTTTAACTTTGTCATTTTATTCACCTCCTCCCGTTTTAATTTTTGTTATCTCTCCTGCAGGATGTTTCCTTTGCTCACTATGTTCAAATATTCGTCATTTTTTTAATCCTTTTTGCAATACTCTTTAAAAGATTAAAATCCATAACTTATTTTGATAAATAAAATTTCTGTACCCTATTTTTATCATACCCTTTTCTATATGATTTTCAAGTAATTTTTTTATTGGGCTTAAATATAGTTAGAAACGTATTTTCAGAGATTGGCTCAAAAAACCTTATGTAAACTTTAATTAAGATGTTTTTTATCATGTTTTGTACTCTGTTTTCGCTTTCTCTTTATTGATGATAGTTATGATTTAATTAATTAAAAAGAGAAAAACGATTAACTATTGACTTGTTAACATTGGAATCAAAGTAAATATTATGTTGTTTTTAAATGACAATTACGGAACAAAAACAGATATATGTAGAAGGAGATAATTCAAATGCTTTTAGAATTAGAATAAAAAAGTTCATAATGAACTATGGAAGGTATTATGAAATAAGAAACATACCAAAAGAATTAAGACCAAAGGTACCAAAAGAAATTAATGTATTTGTGAAGAAATACACTTTAAAAAGAAGATTATCTGCAACTTCTTTCTATGTTTTTGAAGGTGAAGAAAGAAAAGAACTTATTGAAACTTTGGAAGTGTTTGCTTGAGCACAAAAGAAAAATTAATTTCGAGATGATTTGGAAAATAGATCTTAATTTTTGTTGACTAATTTATGTTAAAATATATATGGAAAAAATACAGCAGGTGTAAAATATGAATATTAATAAATATGAATTGTTAGAGTCTCTTTGTAAAAAATATAAAATTGGCTTGGTTTATCTTTTTGGCTCACAAAAAGATAAAGCCTTTAAATTATTAAGTAGCGATTCAGATGATGTCAAAATAGGTGATCCTCTTACTGATATAGATGTAGGAGTAGTCTTTCTATTTGAATTGGAAAAGGTTAAACATGTGTACAAATTATATTCTGCTGTATATAATGATTTTGAAGAGATTTTTAAGCCATACAAGTTAGACCTTGTTTTTTTGCAAGAAACTCATTCTGTATTTCAAGTTGAAGCTGTAAAAGGAATATGTGTATATTATGTATCAGAAAAGTTTAAAGATGAATATGAAATGGTAATATTAAGACGAGCTGTAGATTTCAAATACGTTTTGGATCTATACAGAAAAGAAGCATTAGAAAAATAATAATAATAATAAATAATTCTTGAAAGGAATGAAATTTAGAATGATTGGAGAAGAATGAAAGAAATGGTAAAATAAAATAAGGGATGAGGCCGTTTCCAGAATATCATCCCTTCATTCATATCTTAAAGCTTCAACCGGACTCAATTTGGAAGCTTGATTGGCTGGATATATACCAAAAAACAAGCCTATTGCCACTGAAATACCAAAAGATAAAACTATAGACTTCCAAGTTATCAACGTACTTAATCCAAATGCTCGACCAAAATAAGCAATCAAGGTTGATAAAAATCCTCCCAACATTATTCCTATTAAACCTGCTACTACCGTTAAGATTATACTTTCAACTAAAAACTCAAGCAGTATCCTTTGTCTTGTTGCTCCTATCGCCATTTTTATACCTATCTCTCTTGTCCTTTCTTTGACTGTAACAAGCATTATATTCATTATCCCTATTCCACCAACTACTAACGATATTGCCGCTATCCCTACTAATATGACATTAATAATTCCTACAATTTGATTTGTTGCTTCTAACATAGCGTTTTGACTTATTATACTGTAATATTTTGTATCTTTAAATTTATTAAAGAGATAAAGATCGACTCCCGCTAATGCTAAGTCTGAACTATTTTCATCGATAGAGGTGGCGAGTATCTGTCTTGTTCTTCCTCTGTAATTAAATATCCTATAATCTGCAAAACGATTAGGTATTATTATCATTTCATCTACATTGAAAGCTATCCTAGTACCTGTTTTCTTTAACACACCTATTACCTCAAATGAAAGTTTTATACTTCCCTTATTAGTAGTAAAATGTAAAGTAATTTGTTTCCCCAAAGGGTTTTCACTTTGAAATAATTTATTAGCTACATTATAGCCAATAACGGCAACGTTTCTAAAATCATCTTCATTTTCTATAGCTCTTCCATACGCGAGTTCTAAATTCATCGTTTCAAAAATTGAAGGGAAAGCTCCAAATACTAAGCAATCGGTACTTTTCTGAGCGGTTGTTGTATTAACTCCACCCCAAGTCAGGACGCTTGTTGCTGATTTAATGTATGGAATCTGATTTTGCATATTTTCAGCATCTTGTATTGTCATGGGATTTGAAGAATAAAAAGAAGTTTCGCTGGAATTAATAAGCATAATGTCGGCTCCTAAACCTCCAAGTGTATCAACTATCTGTTTACGAGCCCCATCTCCTATTGTTATAATGGTCATAACTGCTCCAACGCCTATTATTATTCCAAGCATTGAAAGAAATGTCCTTAATTTATTAGAAAGTAATGACCTTATCGTCTCTTTAAGTATTTCCACCTACATTCACCTCTA
Source organism: Petrotoga sp. 9PW.55.5.1 (assembly GCF_003265365.1). Classification (NCBI taxonomy): domain Bacteria; kingdom Thermotogati; phylum Thermotogota; class Thermotogae; order Petrotogales; family Petrotogaceae; genus Petrotoga; species Petrotoga sp. 9PW.55.5.1. The sequence continues at coordinate 3,030 of NZ_AUPM01000028.1, forward strand.
TAGACTGAACCTGGCTAAAGCTCTTTTTACTGCCATTCTCCGTTGTTGCCTCTAGAAAGTTTAGTAGGTTTATCAAATGAAATTTATATTTGGATACCATAATTTTGCAGTATTCTTTGGGCGTCTTCTTGAGAAGGTAAAACCAAAACCGTATCTCCTACTTTCAATCCTTCTGTTATTTCTACTACACTGCTAGTTTCTCTACCTGTTTGCACATGAACCGGTTCCATCCCACCTTCTGCTGTTTTTTTATACACAAACTTACTTCCGTTTTCTCCATAATACAAAGCTTCTTTTGGAATAGCTACAGTGTTTTCTAATCTTAATGTAACTATTTCTATATCTACTGTCATTCCGGAAAATATATTATATTTTAAGGGGTCTTCAATGAATACTATTTCAATAGGTACAATCACAATGCCACTCCCACTTACAACAATACCGCTTTCTGTAGTCGAAGAAAAACTTATCCACTCTATTCTACCTGGTAGTTCTAAGTTCAGCGGCTCTATTTTTATTGTTGCTTCCATTCCTTCTTTTACATAGGGATATTCTATTTCGTCCACTGCCGATTTAACTTTTATTGTATCAGCATTAATTATTACAAAAGCTGTGTCTGTGTTTCTTATTACATCTCCCTTTGAAATATTAACTTCGTTAACTATACCTGACACAGGTGCTTTTATCTGTGTATCCTCTAAATTCTTTTTGGCCTTTTCTAACTGTAATCGCTTTACTTCTTTCATCCTTTCTCCAATATTAGTTGAGGATTCGTAATCATTCAACGCATTTAAATACGCTATCTGATAATCAAGATCATCTATCTTTGCTATAACTTGGCCCTTTTCTACCTTGTCTCCCTTTTTAACATATACTTCTACTACTTCCCCTGATACTTTTGGAATAACAGACTCAATTTCTGCTGTTATATTCCCTATAACTTCTATCGAATCTCCTATTTCTCCTGATCTTACTTGGTATTCTAAATATAAAGAAGGAAGTCCACTCGATTGAGTTCGGGCAGTATTACCAGTTGGAAAGATTATTATTCCTATAACCACAACTATTGCTATTATTACTATCGAGCCTATCGTTATCTTTCCTCTTTTTTTCAATTTTCATCACCTTCTTCTAACTATATTTGAACTATTTTTTATTGTAATGTCTATTGAATATACCTTAAACCGTTGTTATGAATCCGCTTGTTTGAGATAAATAGAATTTTGATACTTTATTGATTTTAATACTCAATCAAACTACCAGTTTCTCTTGCCTTATTGAAACCAAATCTGAACAGTAATAATCCCAAAGGTATTGTAAGTAAACTCATTATTATCAAAACTGTTATCTCGTTTTTTACATCCATAAACGTGGCTCCTGTTAGTAACGATTTTCTTAAAGCACTTAAAGCATATGTGGGTGGCAAAAAATATGAAAAACTCCTCAACCATGCTGGTAATATGGATATTGGGTATAGTACTCCACTAACAAGGCCAGACAGTGTACTAAAAATCCAACTTATTGGATCTCCCATCTTTGTTACCATTATTACTCCTGCACTCATAAGCCCTATCCCACTTATACATATTATTGAAAGTATTAAAATGAATAACGATAAAATTATATTTATTGTCATTTGAATATCGAATATCAAAACCAGAAACAAAAAAATAACTCCTACATTTATTGTAGTCCATATGAAACTGTTTATTCCATTGAATATTAACAGTTGCCACAATGGTGTGTTACTCATCAATAAATACTCGAGTGTTCCCATTGTTTGTTCTGACCTTATAGAATTTCTAAAAGAATCTAATGCAACTGAGACATAACTCATATACATTGTTCCTGTTATTAGAAATGCCATTAAGTCTCCACCGTATGGTTCAAGCAAGGGGAAGGTGTTCCCTTCTTGCAAAAAATTAGCCATGAATCCAAACCTTAAAACACCTATCAGCATACTTGCTATTCCAAGTATTGCGTACGTTCTATAACTGAAGTTTGTTATGAATCCTCTTTTAATGAATATCCATAATTTTTTTAAAAAACTCATTTTTTATCATTCCTTACAAAGTTTATGAATACTTCTTCTATTGAAGGTGTTTCAACATTTATTGTAAGTATCTTTCTGTCTTGGTTTTTCAGTTTTTCTATCAGTTGATCAAGTACTTCTGAAGAATTTTCGACTTCTATTTCAAATTCGTCATCTTTTATCTTTCTAAATAGGTTTATCTTTTCTTTGATGCCGTCTTGTGCGATTAAATCTTCACTGATACCTTTATCTATTTTCACTTTTATTATTTCTTTTTTTAATACTTTTTTTAAGTTTTCTTTTTTATCAACAGCGAGCATATTCCCTTTGTTTAATATGCCTATCCTATCGGCAAGAAGTTCTGCTTCATGCATATCGTGTGTGGAAAGTATAATAGTTTTATTTTTATCCTTGAGAGATAGAATTATGTCTCTTATCTCACTTGCGCTTATTGGGTCGATGGAAGATGTTGGTTCATCGAATATGTATACATTAGGATCATGTAATAATGCTCTTGCTAAAGAAAGTTTTTTCTTCATACCGGTTGAGTATTTCATATACTTTAAATCTTTGGCGTCTTCTAAATTGAACAGATTGAGTAAAAAATTTATCCTTTCTTTTAAGTCCTTACCTTTTATACCGTACAAAGTACCAAAGAATTCAAGGTTTTGATAACCATTCAATCTGTAATAAAATGATCTTTCAAATCCTGTTGATAACCCTATCGATTTTCTTACCTTGTACTCATCTTTTTTAATGTTGTATCCGTTAACCCAAGCATCTCCATATGTTGGTAGTATGAGAGTGGAGATGGTTTTTAGAAAGGTAGTTTTCCCTGCTCCATTTGGTCCAAGCAAAACAAATATTTCTCCATTTTGAATGGATAGGTTTATATCTTGTATGGCTTTTATTTCTTTCTTTTTTACTTTAAATATCTTCGTTAGGTTTTGTGTTTTTATCGTTTCCAGAATATCGTCCCTTCATTCATATCTTACGAAAGATGGAAATTAAACAAACATACACTATTTTGCATCATTATCATGCAATAATCATTACCTTTTCGATATTTTTAAGATCACATTTTTATTTATATCGTGGATGCAGTAAATCTCATCCTAAAGATACTACGATTGAACCCTACTTTTCGATTGATTAATCTCTGCCATCATTTCTAATTGCAAATAAGGCTAATTTAATTGTTTTCTCCATTTGCACATTGCCAAGGAAATTTTTTATCCCGACATAGTGTGTTACACTGTGGATTGTGGCAATAATCACAATTTTTAACTGTTTCGCAACCTTCCTTCTCGCCATTTTCTCCACAAGCAGCTAAATATCTGTCTTTATCAAACACAGGTTCATTTATGAATTCCATAATTTCACCACCCCTTTTAAATTTTTACTCCTAATTTTTTATTAGATAATAAAGAAACCATTTCTTTTAGATTGTATTTTAAAGGAATGCATGTGTATGGTTTCCTCCATGGAGAGCCATTTAACCTATCAACAACAACTGCATTAAAAACGCATCCTCCCATACACATTGGAAGTACAGAACATTCCATACATTTTTGATCTTCGAATGGTTCGTAAGTTATCCATTTTTCAAATTTATGGTTTAATTCTATATCTTCTTTTGTTATTTTACCTACAGAAGAAAATTTATTTCCTATCTCTCCCCAACATTTGTAAATACTCCCATCGACATCTATTACACAACTATTTTTACATAAGGCATCACATCTGGCCATTCTTAATCTTCTAAATGGATTGAATGGATAATCGTGTATGAGTGTGATGACTTCTTTGTAAAGTTCTGCTTCCACATTAGCAAATTCTCTCAATGTAAGCATTTCATCATTAAACCCAGTAGATAGTTCTTCCACAACCTCAACTGGTTGAAAATCAAAATCAACTCTCCATCTCTTTTCTGCAAGAATCTTTATCATTTTTTTCACATTTTCTATACTATTTTTAGAGATATTTGTTCTAATGGTTACATACATCTTATCTTGTGCATAGTTTATATTTTCCATAATTTTATCAAAAGTAGGCTTGTCATTTTTAGTCTTTCTATACTTGTCATGAAGAGTCTTATCTCCATCAATTGTTATTATTACTGAGTTTACTCCACAGTTCAGTAGTCTATTGACAATGTCATGAGTTAACAAATAACCGTTCGTTACGACATTCGCTTCATACTTTACGTCGAACTTCTTACACATTTCTTCAAAACCTTTACTTAACGTTTCTAATTCATCAAGTGCAAGAAGCGGTTCTCCTCCATAAAAAGTTATGCTCAATACTTTAGGGTGTTCTTCCTCAAATCTTTTTTCCGTCATATTTAGAATTGTGTTTACAAGGTTTTTGGCTATTTTTGCGGGTTTCTTATCCATTAAAGTTATCAACATTTGTTGATAGCAATAAACACAAGAAAAATTACATTCTTCGGTTAGACTTATCGTGTATCTTAAAAATCTATCACTGTATTTGTAATTGTTTAACCTCATTTTCAAATATGTTATTTCGTCAAATTCATCAGGAATAATGTATAATCCTTTTTTCAACTTTTCTATATCTTCGTCAGATAGTTTTATTTCTTCTATATTTCCACTTTCAAGAACTTCTTTAACTTCTTTTACTTTGTTTGGTTCAACATATAGAATGGCATTTGAAATGCTATTAAATAAAATGAGATAGTTATCTTTTTCTATAAGCTTATTATACCTTGATACTTTCATCTTTTTCCACCGCTTTCAGCTTTCTTTCCATGTCTTTTGTGAAATACCACAATCTTGCGAAAGATTCTAAAGCAGTTTTTTCTTCTGGGCATCCTCTGACTCCTGAATTCACTATAGCATTTCTACATCCTCCAAAACATTGGGGAAGTAACTTGCACTTTTTACATTCTTCATCTTGAAAAGCATCATGTTTATACCATAAAAGATACTTTGTTTTATCATATTCGATGCCATTGCCTGTTACTTTTCCAAAGTCGTTCCCCTCATTTACTGCAACTGTGCAAGGAAAAACTTCACCTTTAGGCCCTATTAAAATAGAAGATTCACAGTCATATTCACAATAAATCGGATTAGAAAGAATAGGAAGAAAAGTTTCAAATCCTTTTTGAGCTGCATAGTAATAGAATTTAGCCAACTTTTCGTAAGAATTTTCTCCTCTAAAATTCATAACTTCATGGTGAATTTCTTTCTCTGTTTCCCCACCTTGAAATATCCATCTAAAATAAATTCTTAGACGGTTTTTGGGAAGAATTTTAAGCGCATCCACCAACTTATATATTGCGTCATAATTATCTGGACCAACGTTAACTCTTAGAGTTATTCTTGCTTCTTTTGTCAATTCGAAGAAATTTTTTATATTTTCAAACAAGGTATCAAACGTTGGTCCTCCACCCTTTAAGGGCCTATACTTGTCATGGTATTCTTTTGGGCCATCAAGAGTTATTTGTACGTTGCGTATCATTAATTCGTCAAATAGCTTGGCTTTTTCAGCTGAAAGTAAGTATCCATTTGTTGAAATGGAAGAAGAAAAATTAGTTTTATATTCTTCACAGGTTTTTATCACTTTCTCATTGATATATTTTATAGTATCAAATCTTAAAAGAGGTTCACCACCAAACCAGCCAATATGTATTCTTCGCTTGCTTTTTGCTACAATTGAAATATAATTTGCAACTGTTTCAGTTGTTTGATCATCCATAGTTGGTCCTTCATGTGTTTCATAGCAATAAATACAATCCAAATTGCATCTCATTGTAGGCATTATTGTGAAACTTATGAAACTAACACCATATCTACTTCTATAGTTCATTGTCTTTAGATGTTGCATTTCATCAAAATTCTCTTCTATTAAATAACCACCATATATAAGGTTATTTTTTAAATCTACATATTCTCTTGACCATTCTTTATTTGGCGATTCCATTATTTCTTTTATTTTATTATATTTTTCTTTATTTACAGTCGCAATAGCTTCTGTTAAAAGATTAACAAAAACAACTTTGTCTCCATCCTCAAAAATAACATTATAATTCGAGTTTTTATATCTTAGCATTCAAATAACCTCCCCTATTATAATGTTTAGTCGCTTTAGAAATTCTAAAACTTAAGTTTTATCAATATTTTAGCATTAAATTTTTTCTTCATGTCAAAAGACCTTTGATTGTTGCCTAAAAAAGCGAGTTCACTGACTTGGATATCATAATTTGATAAATAAAACTTCTGTACTCTATGTTTATCATACCCTTTTCTATATGATAAGCAAGTGATTTTTTTATTGAGCTCAAATATAGATTAGAATATATTTTTAGAGATTACCTCAAAAAAGCTTATGTAAACTTTAATTTCGATGTTTTTTATCGTGTTTTATACTCTGTTTTCGCTTTCCCTTTTTTGATAAGGGTTATGATACAATAGTTTAAAGATAAAAAAGTAACTGTATATTCACTCGTTAACATTGGAACAAAAGTAAATATTATGTTATTTTTAAATAACAATCAGGAAACAAAGCAGATATATTCATAAGGAGATAATTCAAATGCCTTTAAAATTAGTTACTAAGTTATCAACTTGTGGACAGTTTGGAAGGTCATTCATGAACTATCTTGAATCAATTTCTTTAAACGATAAAACAATAACAAACCCTTTGGAATTTGTTTTGTTATATATGATTTTAAAGATTATTACACCAAGCAAAAGGTCAACCACCCCGCCTCTATAGACGGTGGGTGGTTGACCCTTGTTCTTCAACTTTAGCCCTTTTTGATGCATAGGGAATTAGTAGGTAGAATAGAGAAAGGATAGCTATAATGATTCCATAAGAAATTATCAGTTGGTTGATAGATAAAAACAACAGCAAAAGGCTGACAAACATATATCCTATAGGTCTTAGTATGCTGTTAAACATGCTTCTAAAAGAAAAAACTCTACCTCTGTAGTATCGATCAGTCTCTCTTTGCAATATAACGCTTATAATAATATTGTCGTAACCAATCAAAAGTCCCTGAATAAACAATAAAACCGCAAGAATCCAGAAAGAGCTAATTACTCCGATCATTGAGAAAGTAATGCCCAATATTACCCCAAATATCGTCATCCATAAATATTTTCTCTTTACTTCTGTTATAAACGACATCAATATACCGCATACTAAACTTCCAACCGAAGACATTGCTTGGAGAATTCCATATCCTTCAGCACCTATTTTTAATACTTCTTGAGTTATAACAGGGAGTAAAACAAAAAGAGCTAATCCAAAGAAATCTGAAGCACCTTCTAACAATATAAGTCCTTTTATTTCTATCTTTTTCCATGCATATGCGAATCCTTCTTTTATCCCTGTGAAAGTTTTAATCTCTGTGACGACTTTTCCTATCTCTTCTTTGTAGTTTATAAAAATTTCACAAATTGCAGAAGCTATAAATAGTAATCCATTGAAAATTACAACACCTTGTAATCCTAAAAAAGCCACTAATATCCCACCTATTCCTAAACCAACTAACTGAGCAAGCATATTTGCAGAAGACATAAGTGAATTAGCTTTTGACAAATCTTCATCTTTAACTATCAAAGGAATCAAAGTTTGAAAAGAAGATCCCATAAAACTTCCAACGAATTGTTGAACAAAAATAGTTATTGAAAGCATCCAAATATTCAAAATATTCATTTTTAGTAATAAAGCTAAAAATAGTAATACTATACCATCTATTAGAGAAGAACTAACTAATATATTCTTTTTCTTCCTTTTATCAACAAACAATCCTACAAACGGAGCAGTAATAATTATAGGGAGAGCCTGAAAACTCAGCACTACACTAACAGCTGTGGCTCCACCAAGTTCACTTGCAGCTGTCCAAACAACAGATATGAAAAAAATTGATCCCCCAAGAGTACCAAGTAACGTTCCCAAAAATAATAATAAGAAATTCTTATTTCTTAAAAGTAATTCCATGATTTGTTTTTTCCCCCTTATTTTTTCAAAGTTATAAAAAATTATTTACAAATTATTATAACAAAAGTTAGAGAAAATATTTGCTTATAGATTACTTTATTATGTAGAATTTATCTTCGATTAATTAAACAGCTAGATGAAAAGTAATTCTCCAAATTTCCCTTGCTTATATTTTTTCGCTTTAAAGGAATGAAAGAATTCTTAACACTAAAATAAAGTTCTTTCTGATAATTAAGCAAATTATTTAATGTCAATTCATCATTTAAAAATTTGGGTATCCCTATATCATAATTTTTATATAAATCGTCAGAATAATACCTATATATTTTTTGATTATGATCATATTTATTAAAAAAATCTGTACCCGGGAAAGGTGTCGCGAAAGCACAAGAAATTGAATCTAATTCCAAGCTTTTAGCAAACTTAATGGTTTCCCTAATAGTTTTATTGTTATCCCATGGGAAATCAATAATAAAAGAACCAACTACTGCCATCCCCGATTCTTTAATGTTATTTACAGCCTTTAAAACAAGATCAAAACTGTTCGGTTTTAAAACTTTTTTATAAGTATTTGCATCCCCGGATTCTAATCCTAAAAATACTGATTTACACCCAGCTTTCCTCATTAATTTAAGTAAATTTAAATTTTGAGTGTCTACTGCTCTTGCTTCACATTGCCAATTTATTTTATAATTGTTTTTTAGAATGCCTTCGCAAATTTCTGCAACTCTTTTTTGATCAACCATGAAAGTGTCATCTGTAAAACTAATCAAAAATTCCTTTGATTTTTTTAAAGTATGAGTATGAAAATTAATTTCAGCCAAAATATTTTCTGCAGTTCTTTGACGATAAACACCACCCCATATTACTCTTGCATCACAAAAAGAACACTTTGAGGGACACCCCCGTGAAGTTATCATTAAATAAGAATCATATGTCCAATGATAGGGTAAAAATGAATAATCGGGAAAAGGAATATTATCTATGTCCTGAATTAGAGGCCTATCTTCAGTTTTTACCCATTTATTACCACTTCTGAAAATAATTCCTTTGATTTCTTCAAGCTCTTTTTTATTTGAGTAAGAAGTGACTGATGCAAGCTCTTTGAAGGTTTCTTCTCCTTCTCCAATTACCCCTATATCAGCCTTATTTTTATTCATTTCCATTAATGTTAGCTGAAAATGATAGTTATTTTCATTCATCATGGAAGTTGTTATATGAGGGCCTCCAACTATGGTAATAATATTTGGGTTAATTTCTTTTGCGATGCAAGAAATTTTTAAACCATCATGAAAATTTACTGTTTTTAAAGACAGTCCCAGTATGTCGGGTTTAAATCTTTTAATTATTCCTATTATATTATTTTCAAATTGTCTAGCAAGATTAAAATCATAAATTAAAATCTTGTTATTTAAAGTATTAAGGCTTGATGCCAAGTATAGCAAACCCAATGGAGGTTGTATAGACCTATTCCAAGGTGTGATACTATTCAAGGTTGGAGATACCAACAAAATCCTTCTCATTTTTTAACCCTCTCTTTATTTATTGCTTCAAAAATATATCTTTCATTGAAACAATTCATCATAATAGTAATCAAACAACAATTCAAGTATTTTCTTTAACTCGGATTTAATGCAAAAATTATGAAGTGGATTGTTGAATTTATTGATTGCTTCTAAGGTACAACCTCCTCCACAAATGGCTGCATAATTACACTCTAAACAGCTTTTCAGGTTAAAGATTGTTCTATTTCTCCATTTTCTTAATTTCTCCGATTCTAAGCTCAATTCAGGAAGAAAAGTACCTACACTATATTCCTTTCTTCCAATTATATCTGGACAAGCATATATATCTCCACATAAATCTAAAACATAAGTATGAAAATTAGAATCACAATGAGAAAAAATAGGAATATAAGGTTTTTTATTATCTACTACATATTGTATATATTTAGCTCCTGGCCAAGCTGCCAGAGAAATATTATCCTTAATTCCTTTATATTTTTCAAAATAAATTAAAAGTTTTTCTAAAATATGATTTATATTGGCAAAACCAGAGTAATTTCTTTCTTGTCCCAATTCTCCAACGACTGCTGGAGCAATATAAAGGTTCTCATAAGAAAAATTTTTTCTTTATTACATATTTCTATTAATTCTGGCAAATGTTCTATATTATTCAAATCTAAATTTATTCTAAGATGAACTTTAAAATTTGATTTCAGTAAGGATTTCATATTATTCATTATCAAATCAAAACTTCCTTTACCGTCTTTGAAAATCCTTCTTTTGTCATGTATATTCTTCGGGCCATCAATAGTTATTTGAATGGTATCTACATCATATTTTTTTAATAAATCTATATACTTATGAATGGTACTTCCATTAGTAACGATTTTTATATGTTTAAAGTCCCATATTCGAGCTCTGTCAAGGATTTTTTCAATTTTTTCTTTCATTCCAGGCATATCTATCAAAGGTTCTCCACCAAAAATAGCTAATGCTTTTTCAGCAAATAATTTTTCATTTTTCAAAGCATTCATTGCTGTAAAAGCTTTTTCAATAACTTCGTCGCTAATTATAGAATTATTATTTTTGATTTCATCTTTTTCAAAACAATATGCACACTTAAAGTTACAGTTGTAAGTAGGAACAAGTACAAATGACATGGCTTTTTCACTCATTACTTCATTATAAAGATTGTACATTTCAATAATCCTTGTATATTCTTCTTCAGCCCTTTGGTACAAAAATCCACTTTCCAAAAATTCATCTATAGTAGCTGTTCCTAAATTTTTCAAATCTGCTAATGATCTTTTCTCAAAAATCTTACCGATTTGTGGATTAACAGAAATCATAGCCCCAACTAAAGGATTCCAAAGAATTGTTTTCTCTCTTTTTGATAATTCTATTATTATATTATTTTTGCTAAACTGCATTTTATTAATCCCCCTTTTTCAATTTCATAGTACAAATTAAATCTTTTAAAAAGCAATTATCTTTGTTAGGATGCTCTACCTGAGTTGCATTAATTGAATTATTACCTTTCAGTAGTTATATAGGCTCAGGCAAAAAAGCCTGAGCCTAATTTTCTAACAACCGGAATCACAAATATTCATAATTTCTCTCTTTGCTGTAGAAAAATCCACTCCTGCTTTTTTTAAGAGTTCCTTGTTTTGTTCTTTATTAATATTCCATAGGTCTTTCGGATTGAGTGCTTTCTTAACTTCAATTTCCTGAGTTAATTTCACTTTTCTGCACCTCCTCTCGCTTTCAATTTTATTTTCCTGCAGGATGTTTCCTTTGCGCGCAAATATCTTATTTTTTACAAAAACAATCCTAATTCACAAGCATTCATTGAATCACATCATTCAAGCCTTGAAAGAGAGTTTGTTCAACTGAATTCTTTTGAAAATATTGAAGATGCTTTCCAAGCTTACAACGCTTATATGTTCTTTTATCATAACTTAAGACCACATGGTTCTTTGAATTATATGACACCGAGTGAATTTAGTAGAATCTTTTCTGATGATAATAATTGTTTTAATTGCAAAACTATTTTTGTGAAAAAGTAAGATTTCCTTATTTATTCTCCAATAACAGGGGGTCAGGCCGATTCCTTCCCTTTAATAATACATTCCCAACTTACTAAACACTTCTCATCTTTTTAATCCTTTTCACAAAACTTTTTAAAAAGTTTAAATTCTGCACTTACCAACTTTCTTCGATATAACTTATAATTTCTCCAATTTTAAATCCATTTGTTCTATCTTCTGAAGTATTATCACCTCCAAAAACAAATATTCCCCCCAACTCTAAAATAATGATTAAGAATATTACAATAAGTCTCTTCACTTTTTTCTTCACCCCCATAGCTTATTTTGATAAATAAAACTTCTGTACTCTATGTTTATCATACCCTTTTCTATATGATAAACAAGTGATTTTTTTATTGAGCTCAAATATAGATTAGAATATATTTTTAGAGAGATTACCTTAAAAAACCTTATGTAAACTTTAATTAAGACAAATTTTATTCTGTTTAATGGAATTATCTTGCATTTTTTACTTTTTATCAATATTATGTTATAATTAATTTTGAGTTACAAACTTCTTTTTTTGAGAAATTCTCTAAGTTGAATTTAAGTAAAAAATAAAAGATGAATGTATCAAAATAGTAAACATTAGATGACTAAGGTGGGTTAGTAAAATGACTCTTCAATCTTTAGTGAAGATAATTACCTATGGACAATTTTCAAGGCCATTTTTGAATTATATTGTTGATTATCTAAAGAATGAATCAACAAAACAACATGAAGAATTTATTGATTACATTGATGTATTGAAATTAAAATGGGATGCAAAATATGAAGAAGCACTTGAAAAAATTGAAGAAGGAATAAAAGGATTATCAAAAGGTGGTTTGTATTATCTTTTTTTAGAACAAAAATTGATTATTTTAAAAAGGTTAAAAGATGTTAAAGAAGTTGAAGTAATATACAAAGAATTAAGAGATAACTTTGGTAATATTCCTCAATATGTTAGAGGACTCGTTGTAGAATCTTTAAGAAACATACGAGAATTGTATTATGAATCCAATGAAAGTATGGAAAAGGTTCGACATTGGAGTGAAGAATACGAAAACAATCCTGTTGATAAAGGATTTATCCTCATGGCTGATGCAAGAAAGAAAAAGAATGAAGGAAGATATGAAGAAGCGACTCAGCTAAATATTAAAGCATTTAAGATTTTGAAAGATGTTCCACATCCATCTGGAATAGTACAAGCTTTAAACAATATAAGTTGGTGGTTAAAAGATGTAGATAAAAGTATAGCTTTAAACTTTAGCTTTCCATTGGGATTTTACCTTGGTTATTACTTTGACGATTATAACTTTAATGTTTTCAATTCACTTGATACTATCTTTCAAGCACAAAAAGAAAGCAACGATCCAATGATGTATGAAACAGCTTTTATCTTCTCAAAGTGTTTATCAAAGGTTGATAAAGAAAGATGCAATATTTTAAAAAAACAATGTGGAAAAAGTATCAATCAGCTAAAATACTGTGTTTTTAACTTAGATAACCGTTATTACTTAAACACAAAAACATTAAAAAATTTCATAAAACAAGAAATAGAAAAAGAGCAAATTCCTATTAAAGAACTAAATATCTCAAAAAGAACGTTGAAT
>NZ_AUPM01000029.1 GCF_003265365.1 Petrotoga sp. 9PW.55.5.1
GAAGATATCTTAAATTAGCTTAAATTCCCCTTTTTGAAGGGGTGGCTGTGACGGTTACTGTCACAGACGGGGTAGTTGCTTTTGAATTGGATTTTCAATTTGCTAAAAGCAAATTAAAGAGTGACTACCCCGTCTGCAGCATANAANGCTGCATCCACCCCTTCGAGGAAGGGGAATTAAAATGACTACCCCGGCTGCAGCATAAAACGCTGCATCCACCCCTTCACAGAAGGGGAATTGAACCAACTACCCCGTCTGCAGCCACACCCCGGCTGCGACAAAGAACGTCGCATCCACCCCTCTCAAGAGGGGAATTTCTATTACATTTACCCCTTCACAGAAGGGCGAAGGGGAATAGAACCTTTTTGTGAAACAAATTTCATTATTTCAACCGCTAAATAGTAATGATCAAAGAGACTATAGAACGGTAATTCAAAGTTTTAAAAAACTGAATTTTTCTGTTAATATAATGGGTTGGCTATTCTTTTGTTCAATTTTTACGATTATTTCCCAATCTCCTTCCTTTAAAATTTCGTTGATTTCTATGCCTATTGATGGGTATGTGAATGCCTGTGTTACCATTTCTCCTTTTTCTGGTGTTTTTAAGAACAACTTTATCAATATTTTGTTGTTTGCATTATCATGTTTTATACTTTCTAAATTTAGAGAGTATCCTCCCGTTCTTTTTTCTCCTGCACTTATACAAACTACAAATGGCACTTCTTCTATTTTAGTAACTATTTTGTTATTTTGTTTTATTACCATATCTGGTATTTGAGATTTAAAATAACAGTCTACAATTTTATAATTTATCATAGGTTCTCCTTCTTCAAAGTTGTAATTTTCTTTAGAGGTTTGCAGTTGTTCTGGCTTTTGTATATCCTCCTGCACCTGTTCTTGAAGTTGTTCACTTTCAGGAATTATTTCATTTTGTGTATTTGGTGAAATGAAAAAAAATAATGATCCAATTGCCAATGCCGATATAGCAATTATTAAAATCACTTGAGTTGTTGACATTCTAATTACCTCCTCATTCTAAGATTATAATATTTTGATAAGATATTATTTATTCAATAAAAATTGGGACCTTTCGGCCCCAATTTTTATTTAAAATAATGATTTAAAATATTGTCCAAGGAACTCCTACTCCTCCATATTCGTCTAAGAAACCCATTCCTGGTCCACTTATTACTCTATAAACAGGGACATTCTCGTTATTTATTGTTATCTCCCCACTTATGCCAAACGGCTTTGCTAATACTATGTCATCGAGCCAGGCAGTATCTTCACCAGAGCTCCAGATAAAATCTTTTTCATAAGCAAACCTTACGGTATGAGGGCCATGATCCAACACAAAATTATAAGTCATCCAATCTTGTTCTCCACTTAAACTTAATATTTCCGCCCCATCAATGTATAGTTTAAAGAAATCCCAATTTGCCTCAGAAGAAACTTTAACCTTAAACGACAATGAAGCAACAGTTTCAAGAGTAAATGAAGTTTCTATCCAACTTTGCTCATTATCGTCTATATCACCAAATCTTAAAACTGTAGCTTCATCAATTGTTTCTATAACAGGTTCTTTATCTCCGCCAGTTACCCAGTTAAAGAAATCATGTTCTAAATCACCATCTTCGAAATCTTCTTTTGCTATTGTATCTGCTTCAGGAAGTTCTCCATCATAATAATAAACCAAATAATAATAACCACTTTCTTCTATATAAGGTAATAAATTCATTATCATTGTCTGATAACTTTTCATATCAAAAGCTTCCACAACATAAAAATCTTGATCTAATAAGAATACATTAAGAGTACCAGAAAATGGTAAGTCTGTACTTAAAGTTGCTTCGAATTTAGTCGTTTCAAATTCTTGAGTGTAAGTCGTTACTGTTGCCTCAGACAAAAGATTAACAGGTTCGTATTCAACTGATTCAACAGTAACTACATCTTGATAACCCAATTCTTCTTTCATTCTGTAATTTGGTGCATATGCATATAGATATTCTGGTCCTCCAATTATAATATCGTATTCTCCGGGCTCAATACCGACAAATAATTCATAACCATAATTGTTGGTCTTTCCGTAATATCTTTTACCTGTTTCTTTATGTTCTATAGTAACATTAACTCCTGACAAATAAAAATCTTCACTTAATGCACCTTTTGCTACAACCCGTAACGCTCCAACTTCATAGTCATTTGGATCAAGATCAAGAGAATTTGCAGCGTTTATCCTTCCATAGCCAGCAGCAGTATCGTATCCAGGTTTATCTATATCTTCTGCTCCCTCTTCTATCATCCTTTTTATTTGGTAAACATTGGCATCTGGATATTCTTCTTTCAATAAAGCAGCTAATGCAGACACGTATGGACATGCCATAGAAGTACCTGCCCAATAAGCATAAGGCTGTTCTTCTACGCCTTCAACTTCGGCTAAACTTTTTGGAATAGTAGAAATTACATTGTCACCTGGAGCAGCAACTGATACATATTCTCCTCTTGAAGAGAAGCTGGTGATTTCATCTCTTGCGTCACTTGCAGCAACTCCTATAACTCCAGTATATGCTGAGGGATAATGCCAGAATTGATCGGTAGTATCATTACCAGAGGAAGCAACAACCACTACGTTATTCATAAGAGCGTAATCAAATGCATCTTTTAGTATGTTGGAATAGCCACCGCCGCCCCAACTGTTTGATAAGACGTCTGCTCCGTGATCTACAGCCCATACTATTCCGTCAGCGACTGCAAAGTCACCTATATACCCTGGAATGAATATTCTTATAGGCATAATCTTAGCATCTGGTGCTAATCCTGATATTCCTTCACCATTATTTCTTTTAGCAGCTATTATTCCAGCTGTGTGTGTACCGTGACCTTGTGAATCGGAGTCTTCATTAGCATAAAGTACACTTTTCGAAACAGGATCATATCCATCTACTAATTGGCCTTGTAAATCAGGATGAGTTCCATCTGTACCAGTGTCTAATAAACCAACTATTACACCTTCCCCTGTAGCAGTATCCCATGCAGTTTCAGCGTCTAATAATTCTAAAGCATATTGATATTCTAAAAATGGGTCTGCTTCTATTTCATCTACTACTAAAATATTAGAACTAAATTGTTTATTTATAATGTTATTTTTATTTATAACGTTATCTTTTCCAGATTTAATAACTGGTATTTCTCTATCTGTAAAATTTGGTTCAATATATCTTATTCCGTCTACTTTCTTATTTTTAAGAATTTCAAAAGCTTTATTTACATCCATAACCTTGGTATCTAATTCAATCAAAACCGCATTAAGTTCGGGTATCTTTTCTTTAATTTCTACTCCTTTGAGTTTACTAAGTAATTCGTCCAATGCTTCTTCTTTTCCTTCTTCATATCCAACTACTAATTCATTATCGTTATATTCGCGACCTTGAAGTTCTATAAATGTGGGAATATATGAATTGTAACGTGATAAGTTAGAATTTGTTGAATTATCATTAAATCCATCATTAGAAGGCACGTTTAAATTCATACAACCTGAAATTATAAAAACCAAAGAAACAACCAAAACAACTATTATTGAAAATCTCTTTTTCATTTCATCTTACCCCCTTTCTTAATTGCCTGTAGTAGTAGTAAATTCGTTGTGCATTTCAGGCATTACTCCACCAAGAGGATCTATGCCCCAACCGTAATCTATTGCTATGGAATATGCCACACTATCTGAATCATAAGACACAGCGTATGCATAATCTACTCCCCAATCATAGGTTTTACCAGGCTCCAATTTATTATCTTCTTCATATTTATAAGGATAACTATACGGAGGAAAGTATAAGAACCAGCTTAAGTCTTCATATTCAGGGCTTCCTTCATTTCCTTTGAAAGTCACAGAAATTTCTTGTGCTCCTACTGTCGCAAAGTCATACATATAAACAGTTGTACCTTCTAAAATACCTGGAAATATATAATTTTCACTTTGCACTAAATCGTATATCCATATTGTATAGTAATACTCAACAACAGATTCGGGAGAAGTTAACTCTTTTGTAGGTTCCCAAACAAAGGTTGGTTGTCTTGAAACGTTTGTTTCTCTATCTGCTGGTGACTTTAAATTCACATTGAAACTATCAAGAGGAACTACTGAACCCAATTCAACAAGTTCGCTTTCTTGATTACCTCTATAAGAACTCACAGCATACCATACTTCTCTCCCAACTTCATTTTGTGCTGATGGATCTCTATAATAACCAGATGCTACAGTAGCTATTTTTCTATAATTAACTCCATCAAAAGATCTATAAACGTTATAGCCATCAGGACGTACGACATTTGGCCCAACAAGTCCGTAGTAATCCAATGTATCATAATCAAACCAGCTTATTTCTACCCATAAGTTAGTTCCTTGTGGTGCAGCTTCTATCCCTGTACCAAAATTTTTTAATGGTTCAAAATCCTGTGGTAAGTTATTAGCACCATTAAAATCAAACTTATCAGAAACTATTTTTAAAAGTTTATCGTTATTATAAAATTCTACTCCTTGGTTTCTTGTATAAGATACTATTCCAACATAACCTAAATAAACAGGACTTACTGGAACAAAAAGACTTTCCTCTACTTCTTCAACTTCTCTATTTATCGTAATATATTCTATTTTCTCTACTCTATTGTCATTGTAATCATAAAATACAACATATAAAGGAACTTCTCCAGAAAAGGTGGATACATCCATATTAGTGAATGTGGCTGTTGGCGTGTCTGAAGCAATATATCGATCTCCAAAAAAGCTTGAACCTGGAACACTTCCTATTTTAGCGTAAATAATACTCGGATGATTATCCGTTTCAACATCAACTCTTAACGTGAAATTTCCTGTAATGTTGGTGATATCTAACTCGTTACCTTGCAAATCAAAAAAGCTGAGAGTAACTTCAGGGAAAGTTTGAGAATCAGGGTCTGTATATAATCCAGTAGCTCTTAATTGAACTTCTTTTACATTCTCGGCGAGGTATTCGGTTTTTAAACCTTCTATTTTACTTAAAGCGTATCCTTGTTTTTTCAATTCTACGTCTATCTTTTCAGGAAAACCACTAAGGTTAAAGATTACTTGTCCTTTTTTGTCTGTTACGCCTTGAGCCAATATATCATCACCTGATTTGACAACCACGTTTGCCCCTTCAACTGCAGACCCTGTATTGTATTCAATTACAATAAAAGCGCGTTCTTGTTCAAGAGCAGAGGGAGCAGAGGTTGTAAAACTCCAAAGATCGCTGGTAGCAGTTTCACCGTCTGGATCTTTTGCCACAACTTTCCAATAATATGTTTTCCCATATTCAAGTGACAAAGGTTGGTAGGATTTCGTCGTTAAATTGGATTCTAAAAGAGGAGGATTACTATCGTCACCAAAATATAAATCAAATTTTAGGGTATCTCCATCAGGATCACTTGCTTCCCACCTTAAAGTTACATCTAATGGAACATTTGATGCTCCATCTGCAGGATAAGGATTCGAAGGTTTGTTCGGTGGATTATTCAACGTAGGTACACACGCAGAAAACGTTAATAAAACAATCAACACAACAACCAAATAAAAATACTTCTTCATAGCAATAATCACCCCCGTTTAGTTGTTTAAGATATCTTGTAAAACCTCCAAAAAACATTCTTTCAAATTTTTAAAGATTTTCACCCCCTTTATATTTTATTAGGAAATAGTAAGATTTCTTTTTAATCTAAATTCATAATAGTTAATTGCAAAGTTTTATAATCACAACATAATTCATACAATAGATATTATACCATAAATTAAATCAATTATTATACTTTTTTTAAATTTTCTTTGTAACATTTAATGAATTTTTGAGTTTGAAGTGTTGCAAATTCACTTCATAAAAGTGGAATAAAACTTTAATTCACCTCTTGAGAGGTCTGTTGGTTTTTATTCCCCTTCACAGAAGGGGAATAGAACCGACTACCCCGGCTGCAGCCACACCCCGGCTGCGACAAAGAACGTCGCATCCACCCCTCTCAAGAGGGGAATTAAAATGAATGAGAATTTAAGAAGATTTTTAGGTTTTATAGTATAATATAAATAAGATGGTTGAAGGAGATGTGTTTATGCCTAATAAGCTTTTAAAAAATGGGTACATTTTGATTAGTGCGGATGATGATGTAGAAAAGCTTGATATTTTGATAGATGGTGATGAGATAGCAGATCTTGTTCCTAGAGATTCAGATTATCCTATTGAGGATAGAGATTTAGAAGTTTACGATCTTTCAGGGAAATTGATCGTTCCTGGTTTTATTAATACACACACACATTCTCCTATGTCTTATTTTAAAGGTGTAGCAGATGATTTGACTTTTGATGATTGGCTTTTTAACAACATGCTTCCAAGGGAGAACTTTTTGGATAATGAGTTATCTTATTATGGCTCTTTGGTCTCAATTTTAGAGATGCTTTCTAATGGGATAACAACTTTTGTTGATATGTATATGTTTACAGATGATATTGCAAAGGCAGCATATGATTTAGGAGTTAGGGCATATATTTCAAGGGGGTTATCTTTTGATACCCAAGAAGGTTGGGAAAGAAGACTTAGAGAAAATATTCAAACTTATGAAAAATATAACGGTTTAGATAATAGAATATACATAGGTTTTGGACCTCACGCTCCGTATACCGTTCCTGTTGATAAGTTGAAAGAAGTTGCAAAATTAGCTAAAAGATATGATACACACGTTCAAATTCATTTGTTAGAATCGATAAAAGAAAAAAAACAATACAATTTAATTGATATAGAAAAAAGTGGATTGTTCGATGTTCCAACTATTGCTGCACATTGTGTACAATCTGATTTAAAAGATATAGAGGTGCTTTCAAGGAACGAAGTAAACGTTGCATATAACCCTATTAGTAATATGAAATTAGCTAATGGGGTGGCTCCTATTGTTGATATGATTGAAAAGAATATTAACGTAACCTTTGGAACGGATGGAAGCGCCAGCAATAATTCTTTGAATTTTTTTAGTGAGATGAAGTTTGGTAGTGTTTTACAAAAATGGAGGTATGGGCCAGATAAATTTAGTGTTGATCAAGTTTTACGTATGGCATGGGAAAATGGTGGTTTCGCTTTGGAAGAAAGGTTAGGAAGGTTAGAACCAGAATTCAAAGCAGATTTAACTGTTATTGATTTGGATAATTATGAGTTTTATCCTTTTGATCTTTCAAGAATCAAGTCTCACCTTGTATATTCAGCTAATCCTAGAAATGTATTTGCCACTATGGTTGCTGGTAACTTTTTATATTATAATGGTGAGTTCTTAAATTTGAATCAAAAAAAGGAGAAAATATATGAAAATTTCCACTTCTATTACAAAGAGATTGAAGATAAGTTTAATAACAGTATTTCTTCTTCTAATAATCCCAACGATAGCGATTTCTAGCCCAATAGAAGATTATATTGATTTTATGCCCGTTGGTTATGAAGAAGTTAGTAGAATAGTTACAAGAAATGGTACCGTTGTAAATACTACCATTCCTGAAAACGGGGAACATTTAGAACTTATTTTTAAAAAAGATAACGAACTATATGAGGTTCATGTTGTACATTTCAGAAATCCGTTTACATTGGTAAATTTTTGGTATTCTTTTGTGAGTGATTATTCTAGTGCTTTAGATTCTGCTTTTTCTGCTGTGCCTTTTGTGTATGGAGAATTTAATACAGAATATATGAAAATGCAGTTAAGTGCATGGTTTAGGGGCTTAAATAATACTTTTTTTGTAGTTTATGGCCCTAGAAGTTTGGTTATTAACGATTTAAAAATCAAACTTAATAGATGGTGATTTTTTTGGATTTATACAATAGGTTAAGCGATTATTTTAAAAATAGATATGGTGAAAGAGTACAAAGACTTCCAATAAATGCCGGGTTTAGTTGCCCTAATAAAACAGGAGAGAAAGGAAAGGGTGGCTGTATTTATTGCGATCTTACAGGAAGTGGTTTTTCTTCTTTTAAACCAAAGGTGAGTATCAAAGATCAAGTCAATGGTATGATTGAAAGATACCAATTAAAAGCAAATAAGTTTTTGGTTTATTTTCAAGCTAATACTAATACCTATGCCCCTATTGATGAATTGAAAAATAAGTATGAAAGTGCTTTGATAGATCCAAGAATCGTTGGGTTAGATGTATCAACTCGTCCTGATTGTGTTCCAGATGTTGTTATTAACCTGTTAAACAATTTTAGAGATAGAGTTGATGTTTATGTTGAGTTAGGAGTAGAAAGCACGAACGTTAATACTTTAAAATTAATGAATAGAGGGCATTCTTTAGCAGAAGTTATAGATAGTGTAATTAGATTGAAAAAAGCGGGTTTAGAAGTTATTTTACATTACATAATAGATTTTCCTACCGATACAATAGAGGATGTTATAGAAATGGCTAAAATAAGTTCAGTGTTGAAAATAGATGGGGTAAAACTTCATTCTTTATACATAGTTGAAAATACTAAACTAGCAGAGATGTATAAGAAAAATGAAATTTCTCCATTATCTTTGGATGATTTTATCGAAAGAGCTATCAATTTTTTAGAGTATTTAGACCCAAAGATTGTTATTCATAGGATGGTTGCAGATCCCCCTAAAGAAGGAACTTTACACGGTAACTGGGGATTTTCTAAGATCAAAATCTTAAATATGATTGAAGGCAGGATGAAAGAAAGAGGAACTTTCCAAGGCAAATATTTTGATTATTTAAATAATTGAAAGTAGGACGGTTGATCGCTGATAGACATACTTGGTCTATTATGAGGAAAGTCTGGACTCTAAGGGCAGGATGCTGGTTAACTACCAGAGGGAGCAATCCTTGAAAAGGGCCATAGAAAAGAAAACCGCCGAAAGGCAAGGGTGGAACGGTGGGGTAAGAGCCCACCAGTACCAGAGTGATCTGGTAGCTTGGTAACCTCCATCTTGAGCAAGGTCAAGCAGGAAGGCCAAAGGTTGCCCGCCGAGAGAGTTTATCTCCGCCTTCCAGGTAGACCGCTTAGATTAATGATCAACTCTACAGAATCCGGCTTATAGTCCTACTTAATAAAAAAACAATCCCAAATTTTTTGGGATTGTTTTTAAGTTATTTGTTTTCTATTATTCTTCTTTTGGTAATAGTTGAAGGATAGATAATTCAGAGGCGTCACCTTTTCTGTATCCGATTTTTAATATTCTTGTGTATCCACCGTTTCGGTTTTCATACCTTGGAGCAATTTCATGAACTATTTTGTATACAAGTTTTCTGTCGTTGAAATGTTTATTTATATCTCTATTTAAGGCTACCCTTCTGTCAGGAGAGTCTGTCGCATTTGCTTCTTTTGCTTTCGTGATAATTTTCTCCACAAGTGGCCTTACTGCTTTTGCCTTAGCTGTTGTTGTTATAATACTTTCTGATTCAAAGACACTTCTGGCTAAATTGTTTAGTAAAGCCTTTCTATGAGAAGCGTACCTATTTAACTTATTTGTTTTAACTCTATGCCTCATCGAAAGTGTTCCCCCTTTCTTCTTGGTATAACTTTTCATAGTCTATATCAAATTTGTCTTTTAACTCTTTCTTTATTTCTTCTAAAGATTTACTTCCGAAATTTTTGATTTTAAGTAGATCATTGGGTTTTCTTTTTAACAATTCCCCTATTGTCTCAATTCTTTCTCTTTTCAAACAGTTTTTAGCTCTTTTAGTTAAATCTAATATATCAATTTGAGTTTCCACTAAATCTCTTGGCAGTCCGAATATATTTTCTTCAGCTTCTTCCTCTTCTTCAATATCTTCTTCTATTGATACTTCCATTTGCTCTATTGTTTCTAAATTTCCTTCTCTTTCCCAAAGTTTAGATATGAAGTCAAAATGCTCCATTAAAACCTTTGTTGCTTCTCTTAAAGCTTCTGTAGGAGTAATATTCTTCTTAGTCCAAATTTCAAGAATTAGTTTATCATAGTCAGTCCTTCTTCCAACACGAATGTTCTCAGTTAAATAGTTAACTTTTAATACTGGACTGAATATCCCATCAATATAAATGTATTCTATATCGCTTTGAAACTTTAATTCTTGTCCAGGTATAAATCCTTTGCCTGTTTGTGCATAAAGTTCAAAATCCACTTCCATATCTTTGTTAAGATGGGCTATAACATGATCTGGGTTAGATACTTCTATTCCGGCAGGTGTTCTGATATCACCACTTTTAATCTCTTGCCCTGCTTTGTACTTCTTTTTTAATGTCAATAAAATGGGATAGTCTATCGCACTCAATTTATCGATATCATCAGCTTTTAATTGAACTTTTTTCAAATTCAATGTTATTTCGATGATATCTTCTTTTATTCCTTCAACGGTGTCATATTCATGCAATTTTCCAGGTATTCTTAAACCTGTTATTGCTAAAGAAGGAATAGAGGATAAAAGAACCCTTCTTAGTGCATTACCAATAGTTATAGCGTATCCTTTTTCCAAAGGAAATAGTTCATATTTTGAGTAATTGTACTCATTATGTTCTTGTTTTTCTACTATTCTAAATTTTTCCGGTTTAATTAACAAATCCATAAATTCTCTGAAATCCTTATTAGGGATTCAGAGTACACCTCCTTTCCTGCCCCTTTAGAGCGAGGTGATATTTTTAAAAATTTATACTTTTTACTTGGAATAAAGCTCTATAATGTTGGTTAATGAAACTGGAACATCCATTTCATCAATCTTAGGTAATCTTTCAAATGTTCCTTTTAGATTTTCAAAGTCCACACTAACCCAAGCAGGAAGATTTCTGTACCCTTCTTGTACTAATTCAAGACCTTCTCTTACCTGTTGAATGTTTCTGCTTTTTTCTTTAACTTCTATTACATCCCCTACCTTGACTCTGAAAGAAGGAATGTTTGTTTTTTTACCATTTACCAATATGTGCCCATGAGTTACCATCTGTCTTGCAGTTCTTCTGTTAGGTGCGAACCCCATTTGAAAAACCACGGAATCTAATCTTCTTTCAAGCAATTGCATTAAAACTTCTCCAGTTTCTCCACTTTGAGATCTTTCTGCTTCTTCAAAGGTATTTCTGAATT
Organism: Petrotoga sp. 9PW.55.5.1; assembly: GCF_003265365.1. Taxonomy (NCBI): domain Bacteria; kingdom Thermotogati; phylum Thermotogota; class Thermotogae; order Petrotogales; family Petrotogaceae; genus Petrotoga; species Petrotoga sp. 9PW.55.5.1. The sequence continues at coordinate 11,092 of NZ_AUPM01000029.1, forward strand.
GTCTTTCCATCAATCCATACATTCTTTTTAAAGCTTGTTTAGACCTTAACTGCATGGCGTATTGAGTTTGTTTTTGCTGTTGCCTTCCGTGTTGTCCTGGAGCATAATTTCTTTTTCTGACACCTGATTTCTCAGTATAACTTCTTTTACCTTTTAAATAAAGGTTAATTCCTTCTCTACGAGACAGTTTATCTAGAGGACCGATATACCTGGCCATTAATTCTTTCCCTCCTTAAAATCTTTTCTTCTTTGGTCTACAACCGTTGTGAGGTATAGGAGTTACATCTTTAATACTCTCAACATTTAAGCCAGCAGCTTGCAATGATCTTATTGCTGATTCTCTTCCTGAGCCGGGGCCTTTAACATATACCTCTACCTTTTTTACTCCCATATTCAAAGCTTCCTTTGCAACTTTATCAGAAGCCATCTGAGCAGCAAATGGAGTTCCTTTTTTTGTTCCTTTGAATCCTACATTTCCTCCACTTGACCAAATTATCGGCCTGCCTTCTGAGTCTGTTAAGGTAACAATAGTATTGTTAAAGGTTGAATGAATGTGTACCGCCGCTTTTTCAGGAGCAGCTTTCTTTTTTTTGCTTCTTTGCTTAACTCCTTTTTTTGCCATTTATTTTGAAGCCTCCTTAAAAATTGTATGTTGTTTTTTGTGAAACGATTATTTTGACCATTTCTACTTTGATTTGTTGTAATTATTTTTTCCTGATTTTAGTTAGTCTTGGCCCTTTTCTTGTTCTGGCATTTGAATGTGTTTTTTGCCCTCTTACTGGTAATCCGGCTTTGTGCCTTCTTCCTCTATAGCTTCCTATGTCTATTAATCTTCTGATGTTTTTGTTTAATTCTTGCCTTAATTCACCTTCAACCTTATAATTTTCATTTATATGATGAGTAAGCCTTGATATTTCATCATCTGTTAAATCTTTAGCTTTTTTATTGGGATCAATTTCAACTGCGTTTAAAATATCAAAGGCTGTTTTTCTTCCAATTCCATAAATGTATGTCAAACCCACAAATAAAACCTTATTATCTGGTACTTCAACTCCCAAAATACGCGCCATTAAATTTCCTCCTTACACTAATTTTTTGAACTAATGCTATTTTAAGCTTGAAAGGTCGGTGTGTAAATTACCCTTGTCTTTGTTTGTGCTTGGGATTCTTTGAACATACAACCCAAACTCTTCCGCCTCTTTTTACTATTTTACAATGTTCGCATCTTTTCTTAACCGAAGCTCTAACCTTCATAATTACTTCCTCCTTAAGAACTTTTCTGTATTTTTTCCCTTTTCACAATTCTTCCTTTGTTTAAATCATATACAGATACTTCAACCGTAACGCGATCTCCTGGTAGTAGTTTAATAAAGTTTTTTCTCATACGTCCAGAAATATGTGCCATAACTTCATGTCCATTATCTAATTTAACTTTAAAGGTTGTATTCGGTAATGCTTCTTCGATGTAACCTTGCATAATAACTACATCCTTTTTCGGCAATTCAATCCCTCCTTTTTAAGGGATTTAATTTTTTTATAATTCAGTAAGAATAATTGGCCCTTCTTCTGTTATTGCTATGGTGTGTTCAAAATGTGCTGCTTTAGATTTATCAGATGTTACAGCGGTCCATCCATCTTCCAATAATTCAACTTCATAATTTCCCATTGCAACCATTGGTTCTATGGCAATTGTCATGTTTTTTCTTAGTTTTGGACCTCTACCGCTTGTTCCATAATTAGGGATTTGGGGATCTTCATGAAGTCTTTTCCCAACTCCATGCCCTACATACTCTCTAATAATTGAAAAACCTTTTCCTTCAATATAGTTTTGAATTGCATTCCCTATATCTCCAATTTTATTACCAAGAACGGCTTTTTTTATTCCCAAATACAAAGATTTTTTTGTAGCTTCTACTAATTCTTTTTCTTGTTGGGAAACTTCACCTATTATATATGTGCGGGCAGAGTCTGCAATATATCCTTTATATGTTAATCCACAGTCTATGGAAACTATGTCCCCATTTTTTAATACTTTGTTTTTTAAAGGAAATCCATGAACTACTTCTTCATTAACAGAGAAGTTTATAGCATATTTGTAACCGTTGTATCCTTTGAAGGTAGGGGTAGCATCTTCTTTTTCCATATACTTTAAAACATAATTTTCTACAGTTTCCCCATTAACGCCTTCTTTTATAATTTCTGGAATTAAAGCGTCAAGAAGACGGGCAAGCTTTTCTCCAGCCCGTCTCATTATTTCAATTTCTTGGTCGGTTTTAATGATAATCATTATTATTTGAATCTCCTTAATATATTAAACAATTCTTTTGTAACTTCTTCAACATCCTGAGCCCCGTTTACTGTAATAATTTTGTTATTTTTTCTATAATATTCTATTACGGGCTCGGTGTTTGCTTTATAAACTTTGTATCTCCCTCTAACTACTTCTTCTTTATCGTCATCTCTTTGTACTATTTTTGTGCCGCATACATCGCATTTTTCGTCTTCTTTTGGCTTGAGGGTTATTAAGTTATATACTTTCCCACATTTTGGGCATACTCTTCTATTACTAATTCTTTTAACAACTTCTTCTTCCGATACATCGATGAGTACTGCTGCATCTATCTCTTTGTTTAGCTCTTTTAGTGTTCTATCTAAAAAAAGTGCTTGTTCAAGAGTTCTGGGATATCCGTCTAAGATAAAAGAATCTAATTCAATTAACTTTTCTTTTACCAATCCATTCATTATCTCATCGGGGACTAAATCTCCCCTATCCATAATAGCCTTTGCTTTTTTACCTAATTCAGTTCCTTTACTAACTGCTTCTCTTAATATATCTCCCGTTGATATGTGTTCAACATCGAACTCTTCTGCAACCATTTTAGCTTGAGTTCCTTTACCTGCACCAGGAGGCCCGAAAAATAAAAGCTTCAATTTATTTTCATCTCCTTCCACGTAACCTTCCTTTTCTCATAAATCCTTCATATTGTCTTACTATCATATGCTGTTCAATTTGTTGTACTATATCAAGCGCCACACCAACAGCTATCAATGTGCTAGTACCACCTATCCAAATTTGTTGCATTCCTGAAGCACCTCTTATAAAATAAGGGGATAAAGCTATAACTACTAAAAAAATAGCTCCAATGAAAGTAACCCTTGTCATTACAGAGGTAATGTAATTAACTGTTGGTTTTCCCGGCCTAATTCCAGGTATGAACCCTCCATAACTTCTTATGTTATCAGCTACATCATTTGGATCCATAACAACGGAACTGTAAAAATAGGTGAAGAAGAAAACTAACAAACCATATAACACAAGGTATAGTGGCGATCCTATTGCAAATAATCTGTCATCCCAAGTTGCTGAAGTAACTCCAGCAATCATACTTGGTAAAGTCATTATAGCAGAAGCAAAGATTATAGGAATTACTCCTCCACCATTGACTTTTATTGGTAAATATGTTGAAGAACCTCCATAAACTTTTGTTCCGACAACTCTTTTAGCATATTGTATATTTATTCTTCTTTCAGAAGTTTGGACAGCAACTACCGCAATAACAATAAATATCGCTATCGCCGCTAACAAAATCCATTCGAGCGGAGTCATCCCTATAAGGGCTTCTGCTGCGTATTGAGGATATCTTGAGACTATACCTGCAAAGATTAAAACAGACACCCCATTACCAATTCCTTTTTCCGTAATTAATTCTCCTATCCACAATAAAAACATCGTTCCTGCCGCTATTGAGACGGTTGCTAAAGTTACAAAAAGAACAGGAGAAAGAGTTGGTGCTCTGTAACTACTAGCAGCCATTGACATTAATAAACCTTGACCGAAAGCTAGTACTAGTGTTAACATCCTAGTATAATGAGCAAACTTTTTTCTTCCGCTTTCTCCTTCTCTCAACATTTCTTTTAAACTTGGAATAACGGAAGATAATAGTTGAAAAATAATTGATGCCGTAATATACGGAGTTACCGAGAGAACAAATATGGATAAATTACTTAACGCTCCCCCAGCAAAAACATCAAAAAATCCAATAAAGCCTCCTACCGCTCCTTCAGAAGCACCACCTAAGGCAGCTTGCCATGCTTGAACATTTATCCCTGGAATCGGTATGTATATACCTATTCTAAAACCTATTAACGCTAAAAAAGTAAATATGACTCTACTTCTTAATTCGGGAATTCTAAAAATGTTCTTAAAGGCTTTAAACATCTATTGGATCACCTCTGTTTTTCCACCAACTGCTTCTATTTTCTCTTTAGCACTTCGAGAAAAGAGGTTGGCTTTAACGACAAGAGGTTTTGTGATTTCTCCTTTTCCTAGTATTTTTACACCGTCATTTAATTTTTTAATTATTTTCTTTTCTAAAAGTATCTCAGGAGTTATTTCTTCGTTTTCAGAAAAGTATTTTTCTAAAGTTTCTACATTAACTATAGAATAAACTTTCTTGAAAGGTTTATTTGTGAATCCGTATTTTGGAGTCCTTCTGATTATATTAGTTTGTCCGCCTTCAAAAATTTTACTTATTTTTCCGCTACCTCTTGCTTTTTGACCTTTATGTCCTTTTCCAGAAGTTTTTCCTAGCCCGGATCCGCTTCCTCTTCCTACTCTTTTTTTTGCTTTTCTAGATCCTTCAGTCGGTTTTAGATCTTCTATTTTAAGTGGCATCTATGCAGCCTCCTTGTTTACGATTTTTCACAGATTTTCAGAATCAATTTCTTCCCACTCAACCAGATGTTCAACTTTTCTTATCATTCCTCTAATTTGAGGACTATCTGGTTTAATTACTTCTTTATCTTTTTTTGTCAATCCTAATCCATCAAGAGTAGCTAATTGTCTTTTGTTTTTTCCTGCTCTTCCTCTTATTAATTTTATCTTTAAATTCGACATAAGCTCATACCTCCTCATGCGCACCATAAAATGCTTGTTTAACAGTAATGTCTCTTAACTTAGCAATCTCTTGAGGAGATTTTAAATTCTTTAGTCCATTGTATGTGGCTTTTGCTAGATTTAAAACGTTATTTGATCCTATGGATTTACTAAGTATGTTATCAATCCCAGCCAATTCAACAACTGCTCTGACAGGGGAACTTGCGATAACTCCTGTTCCTGGACCCGCTGGAAATAACAATACTATTGAAGCATCTTGTTCACCAGTTGTTTCATAAGGTATTGTTTTGTTTTTAACAGGAACCTCGATTAAATTTTTTCTTGCATTTTGTATAGATTTTCTAATGGCCTGAGGTACTTCTCTTGCATTCCCGATTCCTAATCCAACTTTACCGTTTTTATCTCCTATAACCGATACAGCTCTAAAGGATATAGTTTTTCCACCTTTTGTAACTTTACTTACTCTTCTTATCTCGATGATTCTTTCTTCAAATTCATTTGCTGCATCGGTAGCCTTTACCTTTTTATCATTATCATTAGGCATATATCACCAACACCTCCTAAAACTCTAAGCCTGCTTCTCTTGCTGCCTCAGCAAGAGCTTTGACTTTCCCGTGGTATTTATAACCACTTCTATCAAAAACAACTTTTGTTATACCTTTGTCTTTTGCTTTTTGTGCGATGTTTTTCCCAACTTCTTGGGCAGCTTTTTCATTCCATGTTTTTTCTAATTTTTCTTTTATTTCTTTTTCTGTTGTAGAAGCTGCTGCTATAGTAACTCCTTGTGTATCATCAATAAGTTGAACATATATATGTTTTTGACTTTTAAATATTGTCATTCTGGGTCTTTCAGGGGTACCCTTTATTTTTTTTCTGACTCTTAAGTGCCTTTTTCTTCTAAGGGTCTTCTTATCTAATGGTTTTATCAATTTGTGTGAACCTCCCTTATCTGATTTTTCCTTTAATTCAATAAACCTTAAACTTTTTTACCTTCTTTGCGTAGTACTAATTCATTTACATATTTAATACCTTTTCCACTGTAAACATTTACTTTTCTTAACTTTCTTATCTTAGCTGCTGTTTCACCTACTTGGTACTTATCTATTCCTTTAACAATTACTTTAGTAGGTTGTGGTACTTCAACAGTTATTCCTTCAGGTATTGGAAATTGAACAGGCTGAGAATAACCTATATTTAATACTAAATTCTTACCTTGCAACTGTGCTCTATAACCTACACCAATAACGTCTAATTCCTTTTGGTAACCATTTGTTACTCCTTCAATCATGTTCCTCAAATGAGAGGTATAAGTACCTCTTAATGCTTTCAATCTCTTATTATCAGAACTTCTTTTTACTATCCCTTCTTTTCCTACTACTAGGATTTCATTTTTTTCTTGCTTTATTTCTAAATTTTCAGGTAATTTTATAGATAACTCACCATTTTTCCCTTTTACTTTTACATTTTCTCCATCCACAATTATTTCTACACCTTCAGGAACAATTGTTGGTTTATCTGCTATTCTAGATTGTGGCATTTGTGCACCTCCTCACCATACATAACATATTACTTCTCCACCAACTTTTTTCTCTCTAGCTTCTTTATCAGTCATTACACCCATAGAGGTAGAAATTATAGCTATTCCTAATCCGCCTTTTACTTTCGGTATATTCTTTGTATTTACATATACCCTTCTTCCGCTTTTAGAAACCCTTATTATTCCTTCCATAACTTGTTTTCTATCTCTTCTTGTTCCTTTGTATTTTAAATTAATTTTTAGTATTCCTTGCTTGCCATCATCAATATATTTATAATCATTAATAAATCCTTCTTTTTTCAATATTTCAAGGATATCCTTTTTTAAGTTGGAAGCAGGTACTTCAACACTTTCCTTGAAAACCGAATTAGCGTTCCTTATTCGTGTTAACATATCTGCTATTGGATCGCTCCACATTGATTTTTCCCTCCTTACCAGCTAGCCTTCTTTACTCCAGGAAGTTTACCTTCTAGAGCCTTTTCTCTGAAACATATTCTACATAGTCCAAATTCTTTATATACACTTCTAGGCCTACCACAAACCTTACATCTGGAGTAAGCTCGCGTTTTGTATTTTGGAGTTCTTTTAGATTTTTCTATTAGAGCTTTTTTCGCCATTACTCACAACCTCCGTTTATAATTTTTGTAGTGGAAAACCAAAGTATTCCAACAATTTTCTTGCTTCTTCATCAGTTTTTGCTGTAGTTACTATTGTTATATCCATTCCTTGGACTCGGTTTATGTCATCAGGTCTAATTTCGGGGAAAATAAGTTGTTCGGGAATTCCGAATGTATAATTTCCTCTACCATCAAAGGCATTTGCTGATAGACCTCTAAAATCTCTCAATTTTGGTAAAACAATATTAGTTAACTTATACAAAAAGTTATACATTTTCCAGCCTCTTAAGGTTACTTTAACACCAATAGGCATGCCTTCTCTAACTTTAAAGTTGGCAACACTTCTTTTTGCTCTTGTAATCAAAGCCTTTTGTCCTACTATTTTTGTAAGCTCTTGAGCATGTTTTTCTACTACTGCTTTATTCCTAGTGCCTTCTCCTATTCCCATATTAACAACTATTTTTACGATTTTTGGGACTTGAAGTTCATTTTTGTAGTTGAATTCTTTCATCATTGAAGGAATTACAACTTCTTTGTATTTATCCTTAAGAGGTATATATTGAACATTTTCCATTGATAGTCCTCCTTTTTCGTTTCTTTCAAGTGGAAACACCTGAATTGGTTGTTTCTACAAAATATTTTCAATCAATTAAGATCTATCTACTACTTCTCCACATTTTTTGCAATATCTTGCCTTGCTCCCGTCTTCTAAAAATTTAAAACCAACCCTTGCTTTTTGATCACAGTTTGGGCAAATCAACATTACGTTAGAAATATCTATTGGTTTGGGTTGCTCAATTATTCCTCCCTCTCTCATCTGCTGTGTTGGTTTTTGATGTTTTTTTACAACATTAATATTATCAACTACTACTTTATTTTCTTTTAGGATTACTCTTAAAACTTTACTTTTTTTCCCTTTGTCTTTTCCAGAGATTACTTCCACCGTATCATCTTTTTTTATTTTATTCATATTTTCACCTCACCACACTTCTTTAGCTAAAGATGCTATTTTGGAGTATCCTTTTTCTCTTATTTCTCTAGCTACGGGGCCAAAAACCCTTGTTCCAATTGGCAATTTGTTCTTGTCTATTAATACAGCAGCATTATCATCGAATCTTATGTAGCTTCCATCTTTCCTTTTTACCTCTTTCCTAGTTCTTACAATGATTGCTTGAACGATTTGCCCTTTCTTTATATCGGTGTGAGGTATGGCCTCTCTTACAGAACATATTATAGTATCTCCGATAGTTCCTTTTGAGTTATGAAACCCTCCAAGTACCTTTATAACTCTTAAGGTTTTTGCTCCGGAGTTATCGGCAACTCTTACTTTACTCTCTAGTTGTACCATCGACCTCACCTCCAAAAGCTTGTTCTATTTCTTCTTCAACTGATTCAGGTGTTTCATCTTCTTCCGATAAAATATTTTTCTTTATTATTCTTTTCAAAACAAACGCCTTCGTTTTTGATAGTTTTCTTGATTCTTCTATTTCTACAACATCTCCGATACGGCATTCGTTATTTTCGTCATGAGCGTGGTAACGTCTTGTCTTTTTAACAAATTTATGGTATTTCGGATCTTTTGTCATTCTGTCTGTTTCAACGGTTATAGTTTTGTCCATCTTATCACTGACGACTCTTCCTATTATTGTCTTTTTAGACATCGAAATTTTACCTCCTTATTCCGAGTTCCCTTTCTTTGAGGATAGTTTTGATACGAGCTATGTCTTTTTTTACCATTTTTATGCTAGATGAGTTTTTTAATTGTCCAAGTTCAAGTTGAAACCTTAATTGGAATAATCTTTCTTTTAAATTCTCTAATTCTCTATTGAGTTCTTCATCTGTTAATTCTCTCATTTCTGATATTCTCATCAGAGTTCCCCTCCTATATCGTATCTTTGAACTATTTTAGTTCTTATCGGTAACTTGGAGGCAGCGTACTCTAATGCCCTTTTTGCAGTTGCTTCATCAACACCACTTATTTCAAACATAACTCTTCCTTTTTTTACTACTGCAACCCATCCTTCGACATCACCTTTTCCTTTACCTTGCCTAGTACCGATACCTTTTGATGTCACCGGTTTGTCAGGGAATATATTGATCCATATCTTACCGGTTCTTTTAAGCGTTCTAACCATAGTTAATCTGCAAGCTTCGATTTGTTGAGCGCTTATCCATGAACTTTCCATGGCTTTCAATCCCCAGTCACCGAAATGGACCAAGCTGCCGCCCTTAGTCATTCCTTTTACAGTTCCTCTTTGTTGTTTTCTATATTTTACTCTTTTGGGCATCAACATTTGGGATATCCTCCTTCTCTACTCTGTATATGCTCACAATTTTTATTGTATTGGAGTATCGCCATGATACACCCAAACTTTTATTCCAATAGTTCCATATTTAGTTTGAGAGTGTATCATAGAATAATCTATGTTTGATCTTAATGTTTGTAAGGGTAATCTTCCCTCCATATACCATTCTGTTCTTGCAATTTCTGCTCCGCCTAATCTTCCAGAAACCATTATTTTTATACCTTTTGCTCCTCTTCTCATAGCGTTGTTTATAGCTCTTTTCATTGCCACCTTATGAGATACTCTTCTTTGTAGCTGACCAGAGATATCTTCTGCTATTAGCTGAGCATCGACATATGGATTTTTTACCTCTTGAACGTATACTTTAACGCTTTTATCTCCGACAATTTCGGCCAATTCGTTTCTTATATTTCTTATTTCTGATCCTTTCCTGCCTATCAAGATCCCTAATCTAGCAGCATAAATATCAATTCTAACCATAGAATCGCTTGGTCTTTCTATTAGAATTTCGGAGATTCCTGATGCACCGTATTTTGATTTAATGTGATCTCTGATTTTTTCATCTTCATGAAGGTATTCATAGTAACTTCTCTCATTGAACCATACCGATTTCCAATTCTTGTTGTTTCCTAATCTGAAACCATATGGATGTACTTTTGACCCCACCTAATTCACCTCACTTTATTTGTCAGCACTTTTATCCCTAACGGTTATATAAACATGACTCATTCTTTTTTGTAATATATCTGCTCTTCCATGAGATCTGGGCCACAACCTTTTCAGTCTTGGACCTTCGTTTATCATTACTTCTGAAACATATAATTTTTCTGGGTTTAAACCAAAATTATTTTCTGCGTTAGCTATTGCAGACATCAGGGTTTTATACAATATTCTTGCTGATTTTTTAGGGCTAAAAGTTAAAATTTGAAGAGCTTCACTTATATCTTTATTTCTTATGGCGTTAGCCATAGATCTCATTTTCTTAGGAGATATTCTAACATATTTTGTTACTGCTCTAGCTTCAACTTTTGGTTCGGCAGCTTCTTTTTCTTTTCTCATTCTATGATAAACTGATCTTTTGACTTTTCTACCGTCCTCTTGAACTCTAGAAACTTTACTATTAGAAGCCATAAACTACCCTCCTCAACCTTGCCTTTCTAACTTACCTTTAGTGGCTTTTTTGTCTGGATGTCCTCCAAATCTTCTTGTTGGAGAAAATTCTCCTAATCTGTGGCCTATCATTTGTTCTGTTATATAAACAGGTATATGTTTCATCCCATTATGAACAGCTATTGTATGTCCAACCATTTCTGGAAGAATCATGGATGCCCTTGACCAAGTTTTGATTACTTTCTTTTCACCTTTTTCATTCATTTCTCTAATTTTTTTGATAAGGCTTGGATGAACATAAGGTCCCTTTTTTAATGATCTTCCCATTCGTTACACCTCCTAAACTTTCCTAAAAGCCTATTTCGTTCTTCTTCTTACAATAAATTTATCGGATTTTTTCTTGCCTCTTCTAGTTTTGTAACCTTTGGCTGGTGTGCCCCATGGAGATTTAGGAATATGACCTTTACTTTTACCTTCTCCACCACCCATCGGATGATCGACTGGGTTTTGAACCATACCTCTCACCTTTGGCCTTCTTCCTAACCATCTAGTTTTTCCAGCTTTACCAATTACTTCGTTGGAGTGATCCTCGTTACCTACGGCTCCAATAGTAGCCATACAAGTTAAGCGTACCCTTCTTAATTCTCCAGAAGGCATTTTTAAAAGAGCATATTTCCCTTCTTTTGCCATTAATTGAGCATAAGTTCCAGCGGATTTAGCAATTTTTCCTCCTCTTCCTGGTTCAAACTCTATATTATGAACGAAGGTACCCAAAGGAATATTTTCTAAAGCCAATGCATTACCCGGTCTTATGTCTGCGGTATTTCCACTCATAACAGTATCTCCAACTTTTAACCCCTTTGGGGATAAAATATATCTTTTTTCTCCATCAGCATATACCAGTAAAGCAATTCTTGCACTTCTGTTTGGGTCGTATTCAATAGAAACAACTTTGGCTGGAATATTATATTTATTTCTCTTAAAGTCTATTATTCTGTATTTTCTTTTGTGCCCACCACCACGGTGTCTCATGGTAACTCTACCGTAATGATTCCTTCCAGCTGTTTTTTTCAAAGGTGTTAGTAAACTTTTTTCTGGTTTTACCTTTGATAAATCAGAAAAATCAGAGGTTATCATGTATCTTCTTGATTTAGTTACAGGTTTATATTGTTTTATCGCCATCATTATTCACCTCTCTTACAAACTGCCTTGCAATTCTCTTATGACGTAACCTTCTCCTACTTTTACAATAGCTTTTTTCCAACTGCGGGAATATCCTTCACTTCTTCCCAATCGTTTTGGTTTTGGCTTCATATTCATTACATAGACTTTTTCAACTTTTACTTTAAATATCATTTCAATAGCTTCTCTAATTTCTGGTTTTGTGGCATCTTTTGTTACCTCAAAGGTATATTTTCTCTCTTGCATCAATCCATAAGACTTTTCAGTTAGGATCGGCTTTATTATTATTTCGTAAGCTCTTTGCATCTCCATTAGCCGATCACCTCCTCTATTTTATTAACCATTTCCTTTGTAAGGAATATTTTTTCATTGTTTATTAAATCAAATACATTTAATCCATCGATATTAGTCTTTTTTTGGCCAGGATTATCTGCTATTAAAATCTTAACTTTTTGTAAGTTCCTCGCTGAAAGTTTTACATTCTTATATTGTTCTTGTTGATAAGGTAAAACCAACAATATTTTGTTATTTTCAACTTCAAATTTCTTTAGAATTTCTTTCATGTCTTTTGTTCGAGGCTTTTCCAACTTTATATCATCTAAAACTATTAGATTGTTTTCTTTGTATCTAACACTTAAAGCTGACTTCAAAGCAAGTTTTTTCATTTTTTTGTTTAAATCTTTGTGATATTTTCTGGGTTTAGGACCAAAAGCTACACCACCATGTCGAAAAATAGGCGATCTTATAGATCCTGCTCTGGCTCTTCCCAGATGTTTTTGAGGCCAAGGTTTTCTTCCCCCACCTCTGACTTCTCCTCTAGTTTTTGTTGAAGCAGTTCCAGCTCTTTTGTTAGTTAACTGCATGTCAACATATCTATAGAGTACATCCATGTTTGGTTCTATATTGAAAACTTCATCTTTTAATTCTAAGGTATCTACTTTTTCACCTTTTATGTTATATACATCTACCTGCGCCATAGCCTAATTGACCTCCTTACTCCGTTTTTGGGCGTTTAACTTTAACAGCTTCTCTTATTGTTACCAATCCGCCCCTCGCTCCTGGAACTCCGCCTTTGACTGCTATTAGATTGTTTTGAACATCAATGTATACTACCTCTGAATTTTGTATGGTTACTCGTTCGTTACCGTATTGCCCAGGCATCTTTTTCCCCTTAAAAACTTTTGCTGGATAAGTTGCGTTTCCAGTTGATCCTAAAGCTCTATGAAATTTTGAACCATGACTACTTTCACCACCACCAAAGTTCCATCTTTTCATAGCTCCTGAATAACCGCGACCTTTAGATTTGCCAACTAAATCAATCTTTTCTCCTTCGGAAAATATTGAAACATTAATTTCTTGTCCAATTTCATAATCGTCAGGATTTTCTACTTTGAATTCTCTTAAAATTCTGTAAGGTTTTACATCTGCCTTTTTGAAATGACCTAACAACGGTTTATTAGCCTTTCTTTCCGGTATTTCTTCAAATCCCACTTGTATAGCATTATAACCGTCTGTTTCTACGGTTTTCTTTTGTATTACTACACATGGTCCAGCTTTTATAACTGTCACCGGGATGGCTTTATCACCTTTATAAATACGAGTCATTCCTACTTTTTTCCCTAAAATACCTTTCATTTCTACACCTCCAGAGCCCGAATGATTAGTTTATTATATATAATAAACTTTATAAAGTATTCTTACGCCTTAATATCTACCGAAACGCCTGCTGGTATGTTTACCTTTAGTAGCTTTGTAACAGTTTCTGATGAAGCATTGTAAATATATATAACTCTTTTATGTATTATTTTTTCAAACTGTTCCATGGAATATGAATATTTATGAGGAGACCTGATAACCGAATAAACTGTTCTCTTATTTGGTAAGGGGATTGGACCAGATACCTTCGCTTCTGTATCTTTTACAGCTTCGATTATCTTTTTTGATGATTCATCTAACAATTTGTGATCGTAGCCTTTTAACCTAATTTTTATGTACTTACTGGCCATGGATTTTGTTAAACCTCCTTTACACTCAGTATTAAGGGGAGCTAAAGCTCCCCGAAAATAGCTTTTCAATTATTCAATTATTTTTGTTACTACTCCAGCTCCGACGGTTCTTCCGCCTTCTCTAATAGCAAATCTCATACCTTCTTCAAGAGCAACAGGATAAATTAATTCAACGGTCATGTTTATGTTGTCACCTGGCATTACCATTTCTGCTCCACTTGCAAATTCAACTAATGTACCAGTAACATCGGCTGTTCTGATATAGAATTGAGGTCTGTATCCTTTTGTGAATGGAGTATGTCTTCCGCCTTCTTCTTTCTTTAATACGTAAACCTCGGCATTAAACTTCTTATGAGGAGTTATAGAACCTGGTACAGCGAGAACCTGACCTCTTTTTACTTCATCTTTTTCAATACCTCTTAATAGACATCCAACGTTATCTCCCGCTTCACCCTCATCTAAAATCTTTCTAAACATTTCAACACCTGTAACTACGGTCTTTTTAGTTTCATAACTTAAACCAATTATTTCAACTTGATCTCCTGTGTGCACAACTCCTCTTTCAATTCTCCCAGTAACAACTGTTCCTCTTCCCGTAATGCTGAATACATCTTCTATAGGCATGAGGAAAGGTTTATCTGTTTCTCTCACAGGTTCTGGGAAGTAGTTGTCAACTGCGTCCATGAGTTCGTAGATTTTTTGTGTCCATGGGCCATCCGGATTATCTTCTTCCAAAGCCTTAAGAGCAGAACCTTTAACAACTGGAACTTCGTCTCCTGGAAATTCGTAACTGCTTAAGAGATCTCTAACTTCCATTTCAACTAAATCTATTAATTCTTCGTCATCAACCATATCAACTTTATTAATAAAAACAACTAATGCAGGAACGTTAACTTGCCTTGCCAATAAGACGTGTTCTCTGGTTTGTGGCATAACACCATCGGTAGCCGCAACAACCAAGATGGCTCCGTCCATTTGAGCTGCACCAGTAATCATGTTTTTTATGTAGTCTGCGTGCCCTGGACAGTCTATATGTGCATAATGTCTTTTTCCAGTTTGATATTCTACGTGAGAAACGTTTATGGTAATTCCTCTTGCTTTTTCTTCTGGTGCTTTATCAATTGCATCAAAAGGCGTGAAATCTGCTCCACCTTTGTAAGATAAAGCCTTAGTAATTGCTGCGGTTAATGTTGTTTTCCCGTGGTCTATATGGCCAATGGTTCCTATGTTCATATGCGTCTTTTCTCTAACAAACTTCTCTTTAGCCATCTTTCAATCTCCTCCTTGTAATTTTCATTTAAAACTTCTAAGAAATCGCTTATTTTGTAAACTACTATTCTCTACCTAATATTTTTTGAGTTACTTGTTCAGGAACTTCGTCATAATGAGAAAATTGAACCGAGCTTGTTGCTCTACCTTGAGAAAGTGATCTCATTATAGTTGCGTACCCAAACAATTCCGATAAAGGAACTTTTGCTTTTACAATTCTAGTGTTTGTTCCTCCAACAGTTTCAAAACTTTCAACTCTACCTCTTCTTGAATTCAAATCTGCTATTATATCTCCAAGATATTCTTCTGGTGTTGTTACATCTACTCTCATAATAGGTTCTAATAAAACGGGTTTTGCTCTTTTTATAGCATCTTTAAAAGCCATCGATGCTGCAATTTTGAAAGCCATTTCAGATGAATCAACTTCATGATAAGATCCATCGAAAACTTCAACTTTAATATTTACCATTGGATACCCGGATAAAACTCCATCCTGCATACTTTCTTTTACTCCATTTTGTATAGCTGGAATATATTCTTTGGGTACTACACCACCGACAATTTTATCTACAAATTCAAAATCTTTTTCCCCATTTAAAGGTAAAGGTTCTACTCTAAGTTTAACATGACCGTATTGACCTCTTCCGCCTGTTTGCCTTATATATTTCCCTTCTGCTTCTGCAGAAAGTTTTATTGTTTCTTTATACGCTACTCTAGGTTGACTTACTCTAACGTTTACTTTAAACTCTCTTTTTATTCTTTCTATTATGATTTCTAAATGTAATTCTCCCATTCCTGATAATATAGTTTCACCAGTTTCGTGGTCGACATAACTTCGCAAACTTGGATCTTCTTCTGTTAATGAATTTAATGCTTTACCCAGTTTTGCTTCATCATCTTTGGTTTCTGGTTCAACGGAAACAGAAATTACTGGTTCAGGAAAATCAACTTTTTCTAAAACAATATTTTCATTAACATTGGAAAGAGTGTCCCCGGTGGAAGTATCCTTTAAACCTATTAACCCGACAATATCGCCAGCCCTTATATAATCAACTTCTTCTCTTTTATCAGAATGAAAAAAGACAAGCCTTGAAACTCTTTCAGTTTTATTTTTAGAAGTATTAGTAACATAACTTCCTTTTTCCAATGTTCCAGAATAAACTCTTGCAAAAGTTAACTTTCCAACAAATGGATCCACCATTATTTTAAATGCCAAAGCGTAAAAATCTTCATTTTTTTGAGGATGTATTTCTTTTACAAATTCACCAGTTGAATTTTCGAATGCCTTAACTGGAGGCATATCTAATGGTGAAGGCAAATAGTCTATTACAGCGTCTAATAAAAGCTGTACTCCTTTATTTTTAAATGAACTTCCACAAAAAACTGGAACGATTTTATTTTGAATAGTGGATTTTCTTATAGACGATTTTAATTTATCAAGAGGTATTTCAACTTCTTCTATATATAGTTCCATAAGCTCTTCATCAATTTCCGCAACAGCTGCTACTAAATCATCCCTCTTTGTTTCACAAATGTCTTTTAAGTCATTAGGTATCTCTTGCTTTTCAATAACAAGTCCGTTTTCATCTTTCCAGTACAGCGCTTCCATTGTTAGTAAGTCTACTACACCCCTAAAGTCTGATTCTGAACCTATAGGTACTTGCATTGCAACAGGATTTGCGCCTAATTTTGTTTT
The DNA here is from genome assembly GCF_003265365.1 of Petrotoga sp. 9PW.55.5.1. NCBI lineage: Bacteria > Thermotogati > Thermotogota > Thermotogae > Petrotogales > Petrotogaceae > Petrotoga > Petrotoga sp. 9PW.55.5.1. Next base: position 27,712 of record NZ_AUPM01000029.1, read on the forward strand.
CATGGTTTGTACTGCAGCAAAAAAATTAGCACCTATTTTATCCATCTTGTTCATAAAAGCGATTCTTGGAACTTCATACCTATCGGCTTGTCTCCAAACAGTTTCAGACTGAGGTTCAACACCTACTTGAGCATCAAATATTGCAATAGCACCATCTAAAACGCGTAGAGACCTTTCAACTTCTACAGTAAAATCAACGTGCCCTGGTGTGTCAATTATATTAATTCTGTGTTCTTTCCAAAATGCAGAAGTCGCAGCTGAGGTAATAGTAATACCTCTTTCTTTTTCTTGATCCATCCAGTCAGTTTCTGTTGTTCCATCATCAACGTTTCCTAATTTATGTTTTGTCCCCGTATAAAATAATATCCTTTCGGTCGTTGTCGTTTTTCCCGCGTCTATATGTGCAATGATTCCTATATTCCTTATTTTATCTATGGGGTATAATCTCTCTTTCAACACAATCCCTCCTACTTGGTTGCACTAAGACTACCATCTAAAGTGAGCAAAGGCTCTGTTAGCTTCAGCCATTCTATGAACGTCTTCTTTCTTTTTTACAGCTGTTCCTGTGTTGTTGTATGCATCTATCAATTCTTGGGATAATTTACTTACCATATCTCTTCCTTTTTTAGATTGTGCGGATGTAACAATCCATCTAATTGCTAAAGAGGTAGCTTTTTTTTCTTCTACTTCAAAAGGAACTTGATATGTTGAACCTCCTACCCTTCTAGATCTAACCTCAATCAATGGTTTTACGTTTTGAATAGCTTTATGAAACGCTTCTAAGGCATCCTCTTTTGTTGCTTGCGCTAATCTTTCCAAAGAGGAGTACACAATTTTTTGAGCTAATGCCTTTTTACCGTCATACATAAGTCTGTTAATGAATTTTGATAGTAATACATCCCCATAAACTGGATCTGGAACTACTTCCCGCTTTTCAGCAGTTCTTCTTCTCATTTAACAAAGTACCTCCTTATTAAGCCTTTGGTTTTTTTGTTCCATATTTACTTCTGCTTTGCTTTCTTCCTTCAACTCCAGCTGTATCTAAAGTTCCTCTTATTATCTTATATCTTACACCTGGTAAATCTTTAACCCTACCACCTCTTACTAAAACATTGGAATGTTCTTGCAAGTTATGCCCTTCTCCGGGTATGTAACAAGTAACCTCTATCCCGTTAGATAGTTTTACTCTGGCAATTTTTCTTAAAGCGGAGTTAGGTTTTTTTGGAGTCATAGTAGATACTCTTACACAAACTCCCCTTTTTTGAGGATTACCACGTAAAGCAGGAGATTTAGTCTTTTTCTTTGCTGTCTTTCTACCGTATTTTATCAGTTGATTAATAGTTGGCACTTATATTTCTCTCATTCCATGGAATAAACCAAAAGATGACCCTTGGAACGAGAGTTCACCTCCTTTAATTTTTATTGTTTAATTTGGGCTAAAAAATCTTTTTGAAAACAAAAATACCAGTGGATATTCTACATTATTGAACCTTAAATAAAAATTAATTATATATAACAATTTAAATAATTTATGTTATTTATTAGTTATTCTCAACCGATTGATCATTTTTTCGGGAATTTTTTTGATAAAATCATTTTCTTTCTTCACAAAATAAAACGAATTTCTGATATAAGGATTAGAAGTCCCGGTTGACTGTTTTATAATGTAGAGCTCATTTTTTGCACGGGTAACTGCAACGTAGAATAATCTTTCTTCTTCGTCCAATTTATTTTCTTTTATCGCAAGTCCATTTGGAAAATCACCCGGATTGACAGATATTAATATAACAACTTTCCATTCAAGTCCTTTTGCTCCATGTATAGTTGTTAAAGTCAATTTGTCGTTGTTTTGTTCTTTTTGCGAATTAATAATTGATAAATCTTCACTGAGTGTTAAATCCTCAAGAAATGTGTTAATTGATTCATAACGAGAGGCAATTTCAATAAATCTCTCAATATCCATAATTCTAGTTTTGGAATCAGAATAGGTCAATAAAGAGTACTCTTTATAAAAATCTGAATATATTATTTCTATAATCTCATTAGGAGCATCCTCTCTTCTTTCAAAGAGCTTAATCAATAAATTTTGTGGTGTTTTAAAGTTTTTTAGTTGATTACTGTTTTTAATTATTTCTATTATGTCTTTGTCGGTTTCAATGATCTTTTTTTCAATTTCTTCATATATTCTTGATGATGTTTTATTTCCAATTCCAGGAAACAACTTTAATATTCTTGACCAAGAAATTTTGTCTAAAGGATTGTTTATGACTTTTAAAAAAGCTAAAATATCTTTTATATGAGCAGTTTCAATGAATCTTAATCCTGAGAGTATTCTATAAGGTATGCCTTTGGAATCAAGTTTTTGCTGAAGAACCATGGATAATGAATGAGATCTATATAGAACCGCAATATCTTTAAAATTCATTCCTTCTTCTATTTTATCCTTGATTATTTTTGCTACTACCTCAGCTTGATCTAAATCATCAAAAGTTTCGACAACATAAGGTTTTATGTGTGTTTTTCTTTTTGGTTTTAGAACCTTTTTAACAGAGTTAGCAGGAATTAGATGATTTACAAATTCAACAATATCGGCTGTACTTCTATAATTACTTTGTATCTTAAAGATATTTGTTCCTTCTTCTTCTATGAATTCTTTTATATTTTTAAACAGAGCTCCTCTGAATGAATAAATGCTCTGAGAATCATCTCCAACTACTATTAAATTCCCGTGAACAGAGGAAAGTGCTTTTACTAATTCTATTTGTATTTTGTTGGTATCTTGAAATTCATCAACTAATACATATTTAAATTGACTAGAGACTTTACTTAATACTTTTGGTTGAGTATGAAATAACATAAGTGTATTTACTAAAAGGTCATCGTAATCCATTGCATTCATGTTTCTTTTTAGTTGGGTGTATATACTCCATATTTGTTCTATATCTGATTCAAAATTAAGTAGATAAGGCGATTTTTCATATATTGCTTCTCTTAGTGACGTTAGAGTATTACATGAATAGCTTATGATTTTCATTATAACATCTTCTTTAGGAAGTTTATACCCATCAGTTATTTCTTTCAAATAATCTTGTTTTGCCATTTTCAATAAATCTTTTGCATCTTCTCTATCAAGAATACTGTAATTATTTTTATAATCCAAATATGAGGCATATTTTCTTAGTATCGAATTACATACATGATGAAATGTTCCTGCGAGCATCTTGTCGATATTCCTTTTAGTTACATTTTTTACTCTTTCTATCATTTCTCTTGCTGCTGCTCTTGTAAAAGTAACTAGTAGAATATTTTCTGGTTCTATACCTCGATAAATTAAATAAGCTATTTTATATGTTATTACCCTAGTTTTGCCCGAACCAGGACCAGCCACGATAATTGATTTGCCTTCTGCTTTAAGCACTGCCTCTAGCTGCTCTTCGTCGAGTTGGTCTTTTAAAAATGAGGGAACCTCTTTTTCTAAAAAAAGAGAGTTTTTCCCTTGATAGTTTTGCATTAATTACACTCCTATTAAAAATCATTCTTTTCTATCATATCGCTTATTTCTTTTAATTGCAAACTTCTTGTCGGATGTCTTAATTTTCTTAAAGCTTTTACCTCTATTTGTCTAATTCTTTCTCTAGTCACGTTGAAAAATGCTCCTACTTCTTCAAGTGTTTTCATTTTTCCGTCTAATAAACCGTATCTCATTTTTAAAACAGTAGCTTCTTTAGGTCGTAGTGTTTCTAAGACCTTTTCTATCTCTTCCTTGAGAATCATTTTTACAGCAATTTCTTCAGGTTTATCTGCCTCTGTATCTTCCAAAAAATCTCCTATATATGCATCCTCTTCATCAGTTCCACCAATTGGGGCATCCACTGAGATAATTTCTCTTGTTGCTAATAATATCTCATCCATCTTTTCCAATGGTTTATCAAGCAATTCTGCTAATTTTTCTGTTGAAGGATATTCCCCTGTTTCTTGTAAATGGTTTCTGATTACCATATTCATCCTATTTATAGTTTCAACCAAATGAACAGGAATTCTTATAGTTCTTGCTTGATCAGCTATAGCCCTTGTTATTGACTGCCTAACCCACCATGTTGCATAGGTCGAAAATTTGAAACCCTTTTTCCAATCAAACTTTTCGACAGCTTTTATCAGTCCAATATTCCCTTCTTGAATTAAATCTAAAAAAGTTAACCCTCTACCTGTATACCTTTTTGCTATACTTATAACTAACCTTAAATTGGCTTTAATTAACTCATCTTTAGCCTTTTTATCTCCCTTTTTTGCCCTTATTGCTAATTGCCTTTCTCTAGAGGGGGTTAAAAGTTTTATTCCTCCAATTTCTCTTAAATATATTTTTATTGGTTCATTAACTGCAAAATTGTCATATATTTGTGTTTCACTATCCTGGAATAACTCGTCTATATTGTCGTTTAAAATACTTACATCTTCTGTATGAATTCTTTCTTCACTAGATTCAATTATTTCAATTCCTTCAGATTCTAATTTTTCATAGATTTTTTCCAAAAAGTGACTGTCAATTACATCTGATAAACTTTGAGGGATACACTCGTCTATGTCTTGATAATTAATAGTATTATCATTTTTTTTGGCTATTTGGATAAGATTCTCTAATCCTTTTTCAAGTTCTTTGATATATGGTTCTTTTTTTCTTTTAACTCTAATTTTATCTTTACCAACAACCTCAATTTTTTCAATTTCTTCGATTATTTCAGAAAAATCTACTATTTTTTTAACTTTTTCCATTTGTTGGTTTACCTCCATAGCTAGCTTAATTAGATCTTTTGTTATGTGAAGAAAAGACGTTAGTTAATTACCTTCAACTTAGAATACAATTTTACGATTTGGGATGTAATTTCAGTCTTCTCTGATAGATTGGTAGTTTGATGAAGTTTTTCTTTTAGTTCTTCGATTTGTTTAATGATTTTTTCTCTCTCGATACTTTCCTTCAAGGAAGAAAGAATTCTATCAGGATTAAAATAATATTCTATTTTCCATACTTCTACTATTAATTTACTTAATTCCTCTGATGAATTTTCAAGTAAGAAACCTATATCCTGTTTTTGGGCAATTAAAGAAAAAAATTCTTCAAGAACAGCATAGTTAAAATCTTCCTCATGGAAATAATTTTGTAAAATTTCTCTATATTGAGGATGTTTTACCCATAAATATAGATATGATTTTACAATATCGTATTTAATATCTTTTTCTACATAAACACTATCTTTAGGTTTTATATTTGATTCATTGTTTGCTGAAAAATTTACATTGACTACTTTTGACATTCTTTCTAGAATCTTTTGTACATATATCGTACTTTTTTTAGTTTTATCAGCTATTTTTTCAATAAAACTTTCTAAATAACTGATTCTCCCAGATTTTTCAAATTTTCTGTACCAAATTGCCATGTCTTTTAAATATTTTTCTAAAGCAAAATCATTATTAAGATCATACTTCTGTGAATAATAATCAACTATAAATTCATAAAATTTGTAGGAACTTTTTAGAAGCTCTGCAATGTATTTCTCATCATGCTTTTTTGTTAGCTCATCCGGATCTTTGGCGGGATACGTTGAAACAGCAATTTGAAAATCTTTTGGATACAAAATATCTATTGTGGATAGTGTAGCCTTTTTACCAGCCTCATCCATATCAAACATAGATACAACTTTGTTAGTTGATTTAACTAGCCCAACAGCATGATCTTTAGTAAAAGACGAACCTAAAATACCTACAACGTTTTTAAATCCGAGTCTGTACATTGAGATTACATCAAAATAGCCTTCTACCAAAATTGCGAAATCATTTTCCTTTATAAATTTCTTGTTTTTGTAATACATATACAGAATTTTAGATTTTTTAAAGTAATTATTTTCGGAAGTATTTAGATATTTGGGTATATTTTCTTCTTCTTTTATAATCCGTCCAGAAAATCCTACCAGTAGTCCATCATTATCTCTGATGGGTATTATCAAACGATTATGAAAGAATTCATTACCTTCATTATGAATTAACCCTGCTTTAATCGCAATTGTAGTGTCAATTAATTCTCTTTCTAAAACTTTTTTAACATCTGAACCTGTTGCAAATCCTAACTCAAACTCTTTTGCTAAGTCCTTACTTATTTTTCTGTTTTTTAGATACTTCCATACTTCATGATAAGAAGGCAGATTGAGTAAATTTTCAGTATATAGTTTTGAAACTTCCTCATTCAAACTTATTTCTTCTGGTATTTCTTTTTTTGTGAGATCAATTTCAACTCCAGCATATTGAGCTATTTTCTTAAGTGCTTCTAAGAAACTTATTTGCTCATATTTTTCTAAAAATGTTATTACATCACCATGTGCTCCACAACCAAAACAATGGAAAGTTTGTGTCTCGGGAAATATATAAAATGAGGGTGTGTCTTCTGCATGAAAAGGGCACAAAGCAGCATAATTTTTCCCTTTTCTTGAAAGCGATAAATAAGAATTGACGAAATCAACTATATCAACTTTGCTTTTAATTTCGTCAATTTTTTTTCGAACATTATCATAATTTTTATCCATGAAGCTTCACTATTCCTTATAAAGCATGAATAAATGATAAAACATCTATCTTTTGGAAAATTGGGGTCTTTTCCTTGCTTTTCTTAATCCGTATTTCTTCCTTTCTACCTCTCTTGGATCTCTTGTTAATAAACCCTCTTTTCTTAAGGAAGATCTTAAAGATTCATCATAAGATAACAAAGCTCTTGCAATACCCAATTTTATGGCTCCAGCTTGACCACTTAATCCTCCACCATTTACTCTAATTACCAAGTCAAATTGACCTTTTAATCCTGCTACTTCAAGAGGTTTTAAAGCTTCTATTTCCCATACCTCGTTACCTCTTAAATATTCAGCTAATTTATTGTATTCTTTACCGTTAATTTTAATCTTACCCTTACCAGGTCTTAAGTGTACCCTAGCTATAGCTGTTTTTCTTCTACCTGTTCCATAATAATCAATAAATTCAGCCATTCAAATAACCTCCTGATTAAATATTTTCCAAATTGATTTCTTTTGGTTTTTGTGCTTGATGTGGATGCTCTGGGCCTGCGTAAACTTTTAGTTTTTTTAACATCTGTTTTCCTAAAATAGTTTTTGGCATCATCCCTTTTACTGCTAATTTAATTACCCTTTCAGGATGCTTTTCAGCCATAGTTTTAAATGGAATTTCTTTAAGCCCTCCGGGGTAGCCGCTATGTTTTCTATATATTTTATCTTCTCCTTTATTACCAGTAAGCTTTATCTTTTCAGCATTGATAACTACAACAAAATCCCCAGAATCTATGTGTGGTGTATAAGTAGGTTTGTGTTTTCCTTGTAAAATCTTAGCGATCCTTGAGGCTAACCTTCCAAGGGTATAATCGCTTGCATCAATAACGTACCAATCCCTTTGGATTTCTTCCTTTTTAGCCATATAGGAAGGTGTAACTAATTTTGAATTCAATTCGATAACCTCCTCAGTTTTTTTTGTTAGTTTGAGCAAAACTAGTAATTTTTGTTTTTTTCAAAAGAAAATGCGATATAGAAGAATTTGCAAAAAACTTTATAAAATTAAAAAGTAATACTAAATAAAAAAATAGTTGCAAACTAATCCCCATATTACTCACAAATTGAGGTGTAGCTTGATTTGTATACACCGGTATTGCCAGATAGAAATTCATGGCATAGGCTACCATTCCAGTTATTAAAGACGATATCAAATAATTTAGCCAAATGTTCAACTTCAAATAATTTCTTATAACATATAAAGTAGAAATAAAAACTGTTCCAGCAACAAAATTCATAAAAATACCTATTAATCCACCGTCGCCAGCTCTAAAAATGAAAAGAAAGCTTTTTACAAGCAATGTAAAAAAACCCGGTAAAAAACCATAACCCATTGTGACAAGTATTATTATACTATCACTAGGATCAAATTTTAAAAAAGGCAACAAAGGTATTATAGGAAATTCTATAAATGTCAACAAAAATGAAAGTGCTCCAAAAATCCCTATAACTGCTACTCTTCTACCATGCACTTTACTTTATTCCTTCTCTGGATAAACACTAACAAACTTTCTGTTAGCTTTTCTTTCAAACTTAACTTTTCCTTCAATCTTAGAAAAAATCGTGAAATCTCTACCAACGCCAACATTCTCTCCTGGGTGTATCTTGGTTCCTCTTTGCCTAATTATAATGGTTCCTGGGTTAACTTTTTCTCCCTCTGATGCCTTTACACCGAGATATTTTGGCAAACTATCTTTTTTATTCCAATCAGAACTTTTCTTCGCAAAAAGTTGCAGATCCAATTTCATAATTCATCTGACCTCCACTTTAAGATTTCTTGGGTAATCGTTAGATATTGATATCAAACTTTTAATCAAGTAGTCTATTAATACCTTTGATACTTCAGTTTCGTTCCTAACTGTTATTTTCAAATAACCTTTTTTCTTTTCATAAGTACCCAAACCTTCGTTTTCAATTATTTCAGCGACGTATTGGGTTAAAATACTTACTGCACTACAAACAATATCATTACCTGCAGATGCAAATAAAGCATGACCTTTTATTTCTATAGTAGGCATCCTTTTTGAATATAATACCTTAATCATTAAAATTTAGCCTTCAATTTCTTTTATTTTTAAGGCAGTATACTGTTGTCTGTGACCTTTTTCCCTTTTGTAATTCTTTCTTCCTTGAAATTTTATTATTTGAATCTTTCTATCTTTACCATGCTCCAATACTTCAGTAATAACTCTTGCCCCTTCAACGTATGGTTTGCCACTTTTTCTTTCTTGATCGTTGTTAATATATACCACTTTGTCTAAAACTACTTCATTCCCAGGTTCTACATCTTTAACCTTTTCTGTGTAAATAACTTGCTCTTTTTCTACTTTGTATTGTTTACCATTAAAATCTACAATAGCGTACACAGATGCACCTCCCAACTTATCATAATTTTCTAAAATCCAATTGCCTATTTTACCATTTAAATAATCTCGAAACATTAATTATTTGTAAATTTTAAAAAAATAATGTAGTAAGGCGTTAATTAATGAATTTTTCCAAAATTCTTGCCTGATCAGGATATACGAATTTAATCTGTTGATATATATTTTTTAATTTTTCTTCTTGTTCTATGTCTAAAGAAAGAGTTTTCAAATAATTTTCTAAATCATAGCCATTTTGTATAAAACCATACGGATCCTCAAAAAAGTCTATTAAATTGTTTGTTTTCCATTGTTCTATTTCCTCTACTACGTCTGGATAAAAATACTTAATCTCTTGGAGAGCATCATTGACTTTCATTTCTAACTCCTTGAAAGAATAATCAAATTTTATAGAGTTTAGATAAGTAATTACTTCACTCCCAGTTGATATGAATTCTATAGGATTATCAAAAAATGAAACCTTTTGTTGCAAGGCATCTAAACTTAGATAAACATACACTTCATCTTTATGTCCAAAATACAATATTGAAGTGGCTATATCTCTAGCTATAGGAACCGCATTTGATGAAGATAATAAATCTTCTCCCTTAACCATCGTTGATAAACTTTCGCTTCCTGTATATCCAATAAACCAAGCTGATAAATCAGAAGTTCCTGTTTTACCGTGTAAATCTAAATCTACTATATTTGCTCTTCTACCAGTTCCTTCCAAAACAACTCTTCTTAAAAGATTATTTATTTCTGAGAAGGCTTGGTTAGATATGTCGGTGATTCTGTTTTCAATTTTGGGATACCTTTTATATATTAAATTCCCTTTTCTATCATAAACTTCCGAAATAATATAAGTTTCAGGTATAAGACCATAATTCGGAAAAATGGTGTAAGCCTTTGTTAACTCATAAGGGTTTGTTTCTACAGTCCCCAAAGAAATAGTCAAATCATCTGGATAATTACCTTTTAATCCTACATCAGACACTAAGAAATTTTTTATACTTTCAATAGATTTTTGTGGGGAAATATCTATATGCATTGCTAAATAAATAGAAGGAATATTAATTGAATCAATTAAAGCTTCTTCTAAAGTAACTGTTCCTCTAAAGGTTTTATCAAAATTCTGAGGTTCCCAATCTCCGAATTTCATAGGCTGATCAGGTAATTTTGTATCTTTATTGTATCCTTTTTCAAGGGCTAAGAGATAATAAAAAGGTTTTATTGCTGAGCCTATTAATTGGTTAGAATAAAAAACATCGTATTCTCCGCCCCAAAAACTCAAGATTTCACCAGTTTTGTTATTTATCAAAAGTGCAGAAGAATCCGAATCCAAAGTAACTGAATCATAAATTCCTTTGTTGATAGTAGTTTTTACTGTGTATCCACCTCCAGTTAAACCAAGACTCTGTTCTTCCGCTTTCACTTTGTAAACCAGATTCAAATATTTATCTTTATAGGGAGGTGGATCAAAACTTATGTTTTCGATTTCTTTTTTTATTTCCTCAGTATTTTCAATAAAGATATTTTTATCAGGTAAAGAGTTTAAAACAATTAACCCTTGTTCTTTTGCTCTTTCTGGATATCTGTACGGATTAAATATTTCTGGTCCGTTTATTATTCCAATTAGAATAAACATTTCTGCGTAACTCAAATCTTTTACTTCTTTGCCATAATATCTTTGTGAGGCTGCTCCCACACCTGATATATCGTTTCCTAGATAGACGCTGTTTACATAGGCTTCCAATATTTCTTCTTTAGTGTATGACCTTTCAAGAAAAAAAGCGAGCATTATATCCATTATCTTTCTTTTATAAGATCTCTCATTGGTTAAATATACAGTTTTTGCTAGTTGCTGAGTTAACGTACTTCCTCCCTGAACAATAGATAAATTTCTTATGTTTGTTAAAGCCGCCCTTGTCATAGCCTTTATATTTATTCCATTGTGTTCATAGAACTCTCTATCCTCTGACCATAACAAAAAATATAACATCTCCACAGGTATATCTTCTAATTTGACATATTTATATTTAGTTGGTAAAATAACTTCTTGGTTATCAAATAAATAAGTGTTGTAGTTGGAATCTACCAAAAATATAGAAAAAGAGTTATTATAATAATTATATATATAAAAAAATATTAATAAAAAAAATTGAAATACCTGTAATGAAACCGACAGCAAAGCTCCTAATAAAAACCGCCTCCAGAACTATTATACATAATTCTTTCATTTATTTAGTGTAATAAAGATAATAGACTAAAAAATATCATACCATATTTCAATGATATTTTTTCTAAATCTGTGATAAAATATGATTAGAAAATTCTGAATCTAGAATATATAGTTCTATACTTTATTATCCATTGTTTGAAATTAAGAGTATACATAAACTGTTCTTTTTGTTTAGGATAAAGCCAAAAAAAGTTAATTATATTGACAAAGAACAAAAATAAGGATGTAATACTCAAACGTATAATAGTTTCTGTTTGAAGTTTATACTAGAAAAAATATTTAATTTAATTGTATGTTTTTAGGAGGTTGAATATTATGTCAGGACATAATAAGTGGGCAAATATTAAACACAGGAAAAGCGCTCAAGATGCAAAAAGATCTCAAATGTTTACAAAACTGATAAGGGAATTGACTATTGCTGCAAGAGAGGGTGGCGGTGATCCAGAATCTAATCCTCGTTTGAGAACAGCTATAGAAAATGCAAAAGCCGCTAACATGCCAAAAGATAAAATAGAATCTGCTATTAAGAAAGGAACAGGAGAGTTAGAAGGTGAAGAACTCAGTGAAATAATGTATGAAGCCTATGGCCCCGGTGGAGTAGCCCTTTTAATTTCTGTTGTTACTGATAACAAAAATAGAGCTGCCCAAGAGGTTAGACATGTTCTTTCAAAGTGGGGAGGTTCTTTAGCTGAATCAGGTGCTGTTTCTTGGAATTTTGAAAGAAAAGGTTTAATTACTGTACCAAAAGAAGAAGTGGAAGATATTGATGAATTAATGATGATGGTAATTGATTCGGGAGCAGAGGATTTAAATGAAAATACGGATCCAATAGAAATAGTAACAGCTCCTGAAAATCTAACTCAAGTCAGAAGTACTCTAAAAGAGGCTGGCTTCACTGTATCAGAAAATCTTGCATTTTTGCCAAAAACCTCTGTTAAATTACCAGAAGAAGACGCAGAAAAATTATTGAAACTCCTTAATGCCTTAGACGATATGGATGACGTTCAAGAAGTTTTTGGGAACTACGAAATAGATGACGAAGTTATGGAAAGATTAGCTGCCAATCTTTAAGTTGATAAATGGGGACAAAGAGTCCCCGTTTTAAATTACTTAGAGGGGAAAATAAAAATGAAAAAATTCTCCTTTTTTTTAATCTGTTTTTTTTTGATAAGTGTTTTTTCCTTTGGGGAAGAATCAAAGATATATCTTATTAGTGATTTCAACCCCTCCTTTAAAAATAAATTAATCTTTGATTTGAAACTAGAAGATGTTTATGAATCAAAATTAAATTTTGATTTTGCAATCTTGCCTAACAAAGTGTTGTTTTCGGGAGTTGAAGATATAGTCAGATATTTTAGTTTTGACCAAGCTGGTTTTGAATTCTCTTATAGAAACCCTGCTGAAAGAAATGATCCTTATTTCTTAATTAATAATTACAATGGCTTTACTATGATTCTTGATGATTTTCTTGTAATGACTTTTGATGAACCAACATTAGGAATTGTTTTTCAAGAAGGATTTTTAGGCGCGTCTTTTTGGGCTAAAATATCTGATATCTCAGATTATAGATTTTCTCTATCCCTTAGCTCTTCGAATAAGTTAGGTTTTTCTTTAGGCTTTTACCAAGAATTAGAATATTATTTTAGAGTAGGAGATTTGTTATTTTCTTTAAACAATAAGACTTTAGAAAGTGTTTATATTTTTAATTCAGAGTACTCATTAGAATATCATGCTGACACAGGTCTTTTAATAGTTAACTCTATTTTTTTCGAAAAAAACAAAGAGAATTTCTATTTCAGAGTACCTATTAATAAAAATCTGTTTCTCACTTATTCGAACTTGGGACTGGGCATTTCCTTTTACCTAAATATTTTAAGGAATTAAAATGATTAATAAAAAAACGGAGGAAAAATCGTGGAATTTTATTCGTCCCCTTTTGATGATAATGATTACGAACTTTTCTTAAAAAAACTAATAAAACATTTTAATCTTGATCTAACTGGTTATAAACAGCATAGAGTAAGAAGAAGAACAGACCTTCTATTAAGAAAACATAGGGTTACTTCTTATTCAGAGTATTTCGATTTATTAAAAACCCACAAAGACATATGGGAAGAATTTTTAGACAAGCTTACTATCAACGTTACTGAATTTTTTAGAAATCCTGAAAAATGGGAATATTTAAAAAAAGAAATTCTACCTGATTTAATTAAAGAAAGTATGGGAAATTTAAAAATTTGGAGTGCGGGATGTTCCACTGGTGAGGAACCTTATACAATTGCAATTTTATTAAATGAAATGGGAAATCTCAACAAATCGACAATAATAGCTGCGGATTTTGACGAAGGGGCATTGAAAAAGGCAAAAGAGGGAATTTATGACCAAAAAACCTTAATTAATTTAAACGATTCTTTTAAACAAAAATACTTTAACAAGTTAGAAAATGGCAACTACCAAATCAAGGATTTCATAAGAAAAAGGGTTAATTTCAAACAAATAAACCTACTTTTAGATAATTTTGAAAGTAATTTTGATTTAATTGTATGTAGAAATGTAGTTATTTATTTTGATACAGAGGCTAAAGATAAATTGTACAAAAAATTTGGTGATGCCCTCAAAAAAAATGGAGTTTTATTTGTTGGGTCAACTGAAAGAATTTTTAATCCAAAAGATTTTCATTTAATATCTATTGCGCCCTTTTTTTATAGAAAAAACTAAGTTCCCAAGGAGGAAAAGAAATGGAAAACATAAAAACTATGACGATGGAATGGACAGGAAAAAGTCTAATATTAATTGATCAAAGATACTTACCTCTAGAAGAAAAATACATAGAATGTAAGAATTTTCAAGACGTTGCTGTTTCTATTAAAGATATGGTAGTAAGAGGAGCTCCCGCAATAGGTGCAACAGCTGCATTTGGTTTTGTACTTGGGGCCAAAGAATTTATTAATATCTTAGACAAAAAACTCTTCTTAAAAAACTTAGAAAAAACCAAAGAAATTTTATCAAAAACCCGACCTACAGCGGTTAATTTATTTTGGGCCTTAAATAGAATGGAGAAAGTTTTAAAAGAAAATATAAACAATAAAACAATAAATGAGGTTACTAAATTATTAGAAGATGAAGCCCTAAAAATCGCATATGAAGATATCGAAATAAACAAAAAAATTGGGAAAAACGGTGAAGCTCTTTTAAATGACGGTGATACTGTTTTAACCCACTGTAATGCTGGGGCATTAGCAACAGTGGATTATGGAACAGCTTTAGGAGTTATTAGAGCCGCCGTTGAAAATGGGAAAAATATAAAAGTCTACGCTGATGAAACAAGACCTTACCTTCAAGGTGCAAGATTAACCGTTTGGGAATTAATGAAAAGCGGTATTAAAACCACTTTAATATCCGATAATATGGCAGGTTGGGTTATGAAACAAGGAAAGATAAACGCTGTAATAGTTGGAGCGGATAGAATTGCAAAAAATGGTGATGTTGCAAATAAAATAGGAACTTATTCTGTAGCAGTTCTTGCCAAAAGGCACGGTATTCCTTTTTATGTAGCAGCACCACTTTCAACTATTGATATTGAAACAAAAAATGGAGATGAAATACCTATCGAAGAAAGAAACAGCAATGAAGTCAGATATTGCCATAAAACACGTTTAGTTCCAGAAGAAGTGAATGTTTATAACCCAGCTTTTGATGTAACTCCAAACGATTTAGTTACTGCAATAATCACTGAAAAAAAGGTAATAAGATCCCCATATGAAAAAAATATATTAGAACTTTTTAAATGAGTTCTAAATTAATAATATTTTGAGGTGTGATTTTACCTTGAAAATACTTGTGATAAGCGATTTACATATTCCTATTAAATTAAATATTCAAACTCTAAATAAATTAAATATTAACACTTATGATCAGATATTTTTGCTTGGAGATATAGCAAAAATAGAGGTGTTAGAGTATTTAGAGAATCAAAAACCTATTCTTCAAGCTGTTTATGGAAACATGGATGATTTTTATATAAAAAATAAACTCCCAGAAAAGGTTACTTTAGAATTGTTTGATAAGAAAATAGGACTTATTCATGGTCATCAAACGGGGCCTGCTGTCCCAAGTAAACTTTTGAATTATTTTAAGAAAAAATTAGATATTATGATTTTTGGACACTCACATTATCAAGAAAAACTAGAAATTGAAGATACGATTGTTTTTAATCCTGGAGCATTCTGTGAAGGATATTATGCAGAAATAATTTTTGAAGATGAGAAAAACTCTTTGAATATAAATTTTTTCAATATTTGAACTTGTTATTCTATATATTTTAAATAATTTTCATAAATACAATTTCTCTTAACAATATTTGAATAAACCTTTCCAATACTTCTTAAAGTCACGTAATCATTTTTAAAATTTTTTTCATATATACCTTTTGCCACCTGATGATTAGCCAAAGGATGATCTATCAAAGAATTATAAGAAAATCCCAGAATTTTAGAGTTATTTTTTAATAGTTTACTAATTTTATATAATCTTTCTATTAATTGCCTGGATTTCAAACTCTCATCCAGGCTTTCTTCTATACTATCACTAATAATTATTGGTAAGTCGTATAACTCAGAAAATTTTTCTATAATTTTCTCTGGAGAGTTTTCATTAGTTTTGTTTTCTTTTTCTAACTCTGTTTTTTTAAGGTTGCTTATCAACGTATTATATTCATCGCCATTCTTTGAATGGTCACCAAAATCAAACTCAACAAAATCTAACTTATTGTCTTTAATAACAAAAGATGAAGAATCTTTCTGCTTACTACTTTTTACAATTTCATTGATAAAATTAAAATCTATAGAATTATTTCTATTTATATCAATTTCCTTGCATATTGAAACTTTAGCAAAAGAATTAACTCTTTTAATTACTTGAACAATTTTATTATATATATCGATTATCTTGTCTAAATCAATAATCTCATCAGAATTACTTTTATTGCTATTATAAATAAGATTATATGGTTCTTTCCAAATAGAATAATATTGAACTCTTGAATCTAAACTACTCAGAAATTTCTCCAAATTGTCTAACAGAATTTTCCTAGTATCTTCATCTTCGAAAATGTCTATATTAAAGCTTAAAAACCATTCTGGATTTATAAGATTTATAAAAGGTTCAATTTCTCTTTTATAAAGTTCTTTGATAAAGTTGTTATAAATTTTTGAACAAGTAGAAACGTCGGAAAATAACAATTCGGAATCTATGCTAAAAAAGAAAGAATTAAGAGCTATCTTATCAATTAAAGATAGCTCTCTTAATAAATCTTTCTGAAGATTTATTATTTTTTCTTCAGTTGAAATATTAACATTTTTCTCATCAAATAAAGATAATGTAGATTTTACTCCCCAAAAAAAGGATTTTGGAAAATATATTTCTTCTAAGATAAACACCTTCTTTATTCATACCTTAAGGCTTCAACAGGGCTTAATTTGGAGGCTTGGTTAGCTGGATAAATTCCAAAAAACAAACCTATAGCTGCAGAGATCCCAAAAGATAGGACTATAGATTTCCAAGTTATCAAAGCGTTTAATCCAAATGCTCTACCAAAATAAGCGATTAGACTTGACAGTAATCCGCCTAATATCATACCTATTATACCAGCTACTATAGTTAAAATTACACTCTCTACTAAAAATTCAAGAAGTATTCTGCGTCTTGTAGCTCCTATTGCCATTTTTATACCTATTTCTCTAGTTCTTTCTTTTACCGATACCAACATAATATTCATTATACCAATTCCACCAACTACAAGAGAAATTGCAGCTATACCAACAAGTATTACATTCATAATTCCGGTTATTTGATTTACTGCTTCTAAAATCGCATCCTGACTTAATATATTGTATTTATCTTCGTCTTGAAATTTCCTATATAAATAGAAATCAACACCCATTGTTGCCAAATCGGCAGATTTTTCATCCACTGCAGACACAAATAATTGACTAGTTCTTCCATTCATATGAAACAACCTTGTGTCAGCAACATTATGAGGAATTATAACCATATTATCTACATTGAATAAAAGCCTACTTCCCGTCTTTTTTATTACCCCAACTACTTCAAAAGATATTTTTCTACTTCCAGAGCTTCCGCTTTGTATGACATTAATTCTTTCTCCCACAACATCTTGCCTTCCAAATATTTTATCAGCAATATTATAGCCAACAACAACCGTAGATCTTAATTGTTCCGCATCTGATTCATCTATTCGCCGGCCATAAGCTATTTCCAAATTCATTATATCAAAAAAATTAGGGAAAACACCAAATACTGATGCCGAAGTGGTTTTTCCGTCCCTTTCTACCGTAAGATTTGAGTTTAAAACACCGGTAGCGTTTTGAACTCCTGGAACCATATTTTGAATATTTATAGCGTCTTGAAATTCCAAAGGTTGTGCAGCAAATCTAGAATATGCTTGAGACGAAACCATTATAATATTAGAACCTAAGGAAGATACTGTATTATTAATTTCGGCTCTTGCACCGTCTCCTATTGATATAATTGTCATAACTGCCCCTACACCAATTATTATTCCAAGCATCGAAAGAAAGGTCCTTAATTTATTAGAAAGTAAAGATCTTATTGTCTCTTTAAGTATTTCCAACTGCATTCACCTCTATAGACTGAATCTTACCATCTAAAAGTCTTACAATTTTTGATCCTTCATCTAACATCCTCATATCGTGTGTAACAACCACTAAAGTTTTACCCATATCGTTCAACTTCTTAAATATTTCCAATATTTCTTCGCCACTTTTAGTATCTAAATTTCCTGTAGGTTCATCTGCTAAAAGAAATGAAGGATCATTAGCCAAAGCCCTTGCTATTGCAACTCTTTGTTGTTGCCCTCCAGAAAGCTGCGTAGGTCTGTGATCCAATCTATTTCCAAGACCTACCAATTCCAGCTGCTCTTTGGCTATTTCTCTTCTTTTTTTGGGGGGAATTCCTGAATATATTAAAGGTAATTCTACATTCTCAACAGCACTTAATTTTGGTAATAAGTTGAAACTTTGAAATACAAAGCCTATTCTCTTATTTCTTACCTTCGCCAAATCTCCATCTTTCATCTTTGAAACTTCAACATTTTCAATGAAAATTTCCCCTTTTGAGGGTTTATCTAAGCATCCCAGTATTTGCAACAATGTAGATTTACCACTTCCAGATGGACCTATTATAATTGCATATTCCCCATTTTCAACATCAAAAGAAACTCCTTTAAGCGCTTCGACTTTTACTTCTCCCATATCGTATATCTTCCATATATCTTTTAATTCCATTACTGACATCAAAATCCACCTCTTCCAAAACCTGGTGAAGGATTAGAAGGAACCCCCGAAGTTGGCATAGGAAATCCCATAGGGAAATTATAATTTTGCATTATTCTTTGCAAGTCAGATTGAGAGGGTAAAATCAAAACAACATCTTTTGTTGAAAGACCTTCAACCACTTCGACCATGCTATCTGTTTCTCTTCCTGTCTGAACTCTGACAGGTTCCATCCCACCTTCTGCTGTTTTTTTGTAAACAATTTTAGTTCCGTCAGGTCCATCATGAATGGCGTCCTTAGGAATTGCAACTGTATTCTCTAATCTTAATATTACTATCTCTACATCTGCGGTTATCCCAGAAATTAAAGAGTTTTGAGAATGTTCGTTTGTAAATTCGATTTCTATCGGTACAACTACGACCCCCATATCTGTTGTAGAGGTTGAACTAATCCAACTAACTTTTCCAGCTAACTCCGTATTCATTGAGTCAATTGAAATTTGAGCCTCCATTCCTTCTTCTACAAAAGGCAGATCTATTTCATCAACAGCTGTTGTTACTTTCAAATTATTAACATCAACTATTGTAAATAAGACAGAATTTGTACCAACCAGATCACCTTCGGAAATATTCACTTCGTTAACTATACCTGACACCGGTGCTTTTATTTCGGTGTTTTCCAAGTTCTTTCTGGCCTTTTCTAACTGTAATCGCTTTACTTCTTGCATCCTTTCTCCTATATTCGTTGAAGACTCATAATCATTCAGCGCATTTAAATACGCTATCTGATAATCAAGATCATCTATCTTTGCTATAACTTGGCCCTTTTGTACTTTGTCTCCCTTTTCAACATATACTTCTACTACTTCTCCTGATACTTTTGGAATAACTAACTCAATTTCCGCTTTTATATTCCCTACAACTTCTATAGAATCTCCTATTTCTCCTGATTTTACTTGGTATTCTAAATATACAGGAGGAATTCCACTCGATTGATTTGTTTGTGTAGTATTACCAGTTGGAAATATTACTATCCATATAACAACAACTATTGCTATTATTACTATCGAGCCTATCGTTATCTTTCTTCTTTTTTTCAATTTTCATCACCCCATATTTGTACATAATATTGCTGCATGATTCTTAATTCGTTCACCAACAAATTATTTTCTGTATTCTCTTTTGTAAGTTGAGTTCTTTGTAAATTGATTTCAGACATATCTAAATCTTCCTTTGTTATATATCCCTTATTGTATAAATCTACATTTTTGTTGTATTCATCCAAAGCATTATCTAAATCAATTTGATTTATATTCAAATCATAATTCAACGTCTTGGTATTAGTTTCAAGACCTCTAACAGTTTCTTCTATCTTTTTTACACTTTCATCATACGTCAACGTTGCTACATTTGATTTCATTGTATCAGATGCTAGTTTTCTTTCTCCTTTATCTAATATAGCCAACTGAAATCCCACACTTATACTCCAGTCATTATCATCATTAAAAGGAGAAAAAGACAAACTTACATTATTAAATGGTATATAAGGTATAAACCAAAAGTTCTTTTGGATATTTGATGCTTCTTCTTGTAGTTTCAAAGCTTTTAAATCTAACCTTTCTTCTATGTTTTTTGAATAACTCTGATTCGAATTTACTATGCTTTCTACTATATCTTTTGTTTGGTTATATAGTTCTTCTGAATACTCAAAATATTCTAAACTTGCATTACTTGATTTTAAACCTTCTAACGTTTTTTGAGCGATCAGAATCTGCTTTTCTATGCTTTCCTTAAGATCCTCGTCTGTAGCCGCTTGATACTGATTATGTAATATCTCTAATTCCCGTTGTGATAACTCTATCATTTCTTGATTGTAATACCTGCTGAATATGTCTTGAATAGTATCGATAAAAACATTCATTTGAGCCATATAATAATTTGAAAGCGCATTATAATAACTTGCCTGTGTGTTTAACCTATCTACCCGGTCTAATTTTGTTAAATCACGAGAGAGGATTAAAGATATCTGCTTTTGTAAGTCTTCATCCCAAGGGAATTGTACATCAAAGTCATCAAAAATTATTTGAAAAGGAAATGAAAGCGCTAAACTTGCTCCCCAAACCTCTACGAAATTTGTATTCAATGCAAAACTATATCCTTCTATCCCCCCATCTTTATCAAAGACAAGACCTCCAATTGTTATTGGTTTTCCTGTAGTTGGATTTATTTCTGTTTTAATCGTATCAACAGACAAGCTCAAATAAGGCACAAAAAAATTGTCTATCTTTTCCATTTTTATCTTTTCATTTTTTAAATTTAACTCAGCTTGTGCAAGCGACGAACTTTTATTTAAATTTTCATTATATAACTCTTCGAAAGTCGTGGCATACAACATTAAAGCTCCTGTAAGTAGGCTGAGCGTTAAAATCAAAAATTTTTTCACAATCCTACCTCCTCAGGGCTCCTTCCTGTATCTATTAGGTAGTTTATATAAACTTTAATATAATTCTTTAAACTATCATAATAATTTTTTTGAGCTGTTAAGTAATTTATATTTGCTGTATTTAATTCTATCTCAGATACTAATCCCTTATCGAATCGTTCTTTTGTATCGTTGTATGTGCTTTGAGATAAATCCATTCTTTCTTTCAGATTTTGTAGAGTTTTGTAGAGAGTTTCTATTGTGTTTTTTGTGGTTTTATGAGCATCAACAAGGGTATATTGTAAATCTTCTAATGTTAAAAGATTTTTTTGATGTGTAACTTCTGCTTTTCGTCTATCGTATTGAGAAACATTGTATGGCAAATTATTTAAATCGTATTGAGACATTTCTACATTCAAAGAAACTAACTTTAAATTATAATTTTTGGCTAAATATTCTTCATCAGTTACAAATAATCCTTCATATTCAGGGATTTTTAATTCTATTTGTTTATAATCTTTGTTATATACTTTTTTCAAATTATCCAGGGCTGTTTCTAAATTCAATTGTACAGTTTCTAAGTTAGTTTGTGCGTCTTTTACGTTCAATTCAGAGTTTTTAAGACCGTCGTTAGAAATTAACCCTCTATCGTACAAAGCCTTATTATTATTGTAATCAATTTGAGCATTTTTAAGTTGTAAATTAGCGATTTTCAAATTTACTTCTTCAATATAAACATTCAAAACACGATCCAAAATATCTGAGTAATAATCTTTCATTGAGGTATTGTAACTTGAAAGTCCATTGTAAAAGGCAAGTTCTGATGCTAATTCTGCCTTTTTGTTCACTGCTTCTATCTTTGATTTTTCATAATCAAGATTAGTAATTTCAAGATCCGCTTGTGCTGTTTTATATATAGTGCTATTTGCCTTTGATGTATCAAACACCTCTGTTAAGTTTGCTGAAAATACCCCAACAACTAATAGTAAGGTAACACCTAATAATGAAAACTTTTTCATGTTTTCATCCTCCTCTTTTTCATTTTATAACAAACACGATTTTAACTTTTTTTTCTTAAATCTTCCTTAAAAATAGACCTTTAACAAAAAATATTCTTTTTTTTAATAGGAAAACTGTATTATATCTAATTAGATTAATGTTGCCGATTAAAGATTTGATAAATGTTATCTTAATATGAATTTTATCTTATTTACGTTTCAAATTTTCTAGGTAAAAAAATAAAGTTTGCATATTTGATTATAATGTTATAGAATATATTTGAATATAGTATAAAATTTCTATAATTTTTTTAGAATGAGGAGGTTTATATGCAAAACAATTCTTCAAGAAACGGTTCTTTGATGGGACCTTTATTTATATATTTTATATTAGCTATGCTTATTTTTATGAGTATTTCTCAATTGAATACTACTAGTGTAACCGAAATAAGTTACACGAATTTAGTTAATTTAATAAATCAAAATCAGATAATAAGCCTTCAATTAGATACAAGTGGTTTAATTAATGCAAAAGCTAAAAATGGGCAAATTTTTCAATCATATGCTCCCACTTTGTTGTATGACCAGGCTTACTTAAGAGCTTTAGCTAACGATGGAGTAAAAGTCGAATATGTTAGAAACAGCGGTACTAGTTGGTGGTTTACAATATTTATTTACATGCTTCCATTGGTAATAATGATGGTTTTTTGGTTCTGGATGTTTAGAAAAGCTGGAACTGGTGAAGGTATTCCAGGTTCTAATTATAGGAGCAGTCCAGCTAAAAAGTATGATACAAGAAGAAACAAGATCACCTTTAACGATGTGGCTGGTATAGACGAAGTAAAGGAAGAATTAGAAGATATTGTTGAATTTTTGAAAGATCCAAAAGATTTCAGTGCTTTAGGTGCAAAAATGCCCAAGGGGGTTCTCTTATCTGGCCCTCCCGGTACAGGTAAAACTTTAGTGGCAAGAGCGGTTGCTGGGGAAGCGGGTGTTCCTTTCTATTTCATGTCTGGTTCGGACTTCGTAGAGTTATTTGTTGGAGTTGGAGCAGCTAGAGTAAGAGATCTTTTTAAAGAAGCAAGAGAAAATAGTCCGTCTATAATTTTTATCGATGAATTAGATGCAGTAGGGAGACAAAGAGGAGCAGGACTTGGCGGAGGTAATGATGAAAGAGAGCAAACTTTAAATGCTTTATTGGTTGAAATGGATGGTTTTGATCCCAGAGAGGGAATTGTAGTTATGGCCGCAACTAATAGACCTGATATATTAGATAAAGCTTTGCTTAGACCTGGAAGGTTTGACAAAAAGATATTCCTTGATGTACCGGATTTGAAAGCAAGAGAAGAGATTATTAAAATTCATTTGAAAGGGAAAAGAATATCTAACGATTTAGATATTTCAAGCTTAGCAAAAAGTACACCTGGATTTGTTGGGGCAGATCTTGAAAACATGGTTAATGAGGCCGCCCTTTTAGCAGCCAGAGATGATAGAGATTTTATTTCAAATGATGATTTTCAAGAGGCAATAGAAAGAGTAATAGTTGGACCATCAAGAAAATCTAGAAAGATTAGTGAAAAAGAGAGAAAGATCGTTACTTATCATGAATTAGGACATGCAGTATTAGGATATTTGCTTCCATATGCTGATCCCGTTCACAAAATCACCATAGTACCTAGAGGACAAGCCGCACTTGGTTATACAATGCAACTTCCAACAGAAGATAGATTTTTAATAACAGAACCTGAAATTAAAGATAAAATCGTTGGTATGCTTGGAGGAAGAGCTGCTGAAGAAATAATATTTAATGAAATTACTACTGGTGCAGGTAATGATTTAAAAAGGGTAACTGAATTGGTTAGGGAAATGGTTGCTCAAATGGGTATGAGCGAAAAGATTGGACCTATTGCTTGGGGGGAAGAAGAAGGTGAAATATTCTTAGGGAGAGAAATCACAAGAATGAAGAACTTTTCCCAAGAAACAGCCAGAGAAATAGATTCTGAAATAAAAAACTTTATTCTTAATAGTTATGAAAAAGCTAAGAAATTATTATTAGCTAACAAAGAAAAACTTGACTTACTAGCAATTTATTTATACAACAAAGAAAATATTTCAGGAAAAGAATTCTATAAGATGATGAAAATGGATTTGGAAGATTTAAAAAATTATGTATATAATGATAAAGAAGTTACTCAAACAGAGATTTTTACATCTTATGCTTAATGTATATATTTCTTAATTAAGAGGTGTTTTACATGGTTAACAAAAACGACAAAGAAAATCTGATAAATCGTTTAAAACGAATTGAAGGACAAGTTCGGGGTTTGCAAAAGATGTTAGAAGAAGAAAGAAGATGTGAAGATATATTAACTCAATTGTCTGCTGTAAAAGGAGCGCTAAATAAAGCAGCAGAAGAAATTATGAGGGGTTATACTAAAAGTTGTATTATTGAGTACGAAAAAAGTGGTAATGATAAAATGCTTGATGAGTTGATTGAGGTTTTATCAAAATTCAGAGAAATATGATTCGTTTTTATTAAAACATATTATTAAGGAGAGAAGCATATATGAGTAAAAAGAAAAAGAAATTAATATCGATAATAGTAATTTTTGGTTTATTTATTACTTCCTGGATTTTTGCAGACAGTGTTTACAATAGTTATCAAAACAAAAATGCCGAGCAAATATACTATGAAAAATTTGAAGAACCGATTTATTCAGTTCTTTACTATATTACTAATTATTATTATAATAAAGACAAAATAGATTATGATAAAATATTAGACTCTACTATTGAAGGCATGATTCAAGGTTTGGAGGATCCATTTGCTTGGTATCTTGATTCTGTTGAAACTGAAGAAAGTAGAATTGATATAGAAGCTAAATACGGAGGTATAGGTTTAACTATAAGATATGACTACGATGCAAAAGCTGTAGTGATTGTTTCCCCTATGAGCGGTACTCCGGCAGAAAGAGCAGGATTAATGCCCAATGATTACATTTTATCTGTGGATGGAACTCCTACCTCTGAATTAGGAATAAATAAGGCTGCTTCTTTAATGAGAGGTGACCCCGGCACAGCGGTAACTTTAGAAGTTTATAGGGGCTCATGGAATGAACCAAAAAATGTGACATTAATCAGAGAGATTATTGAGACTAGAACAGTAAAACACGATATTATTAGTTATAACAATGAAACTTATGGCTACATACTTTTAACTAATTTTGCAAAATCAAGTTCTCAAGAAATGAGTGAAGCTTTGGAAAGTTTATCAACAAAAAGTATAAATGGACTCATTTTAGATCTTAGGAACAATCCAGGAGGTTTGTTGCAAGCAGCAATAGATATCACTTCAATGTTTTTGAAAACAGGCGAGATAGTTAGCGTTTCGTACTTTGACAATACTAAAGAAACTATTTCCACTATACCTGGTAAGTATAATGCTTTTTTGAGAGATTTACCTATTGTAGTTTTGGTAAATAATGCTTCAGCATCAGCTTCGGAAATTTTTACTGGCGCACTAAAAGACAACAATGTGGCAACTATTATCGGAGAAACAACATACGGAAAAGCAGCCGTTCAGTCTACATTTTCTTTAACTACTGGGGGAGAAATTTGGTTACCTATTGCTCAATATCTTACTCCGAATGGAAGCGACATACATTTAAAAGGTATAGCTCCAGATATTGAAGTTAAGAACCCTGTTAAAGAAATTGTTTCTTTCGATGAAATTTCAGAAGAGGAAGCATTTCAAGCGTTTTTAACAACTACTGATAAACCTGTTCTGGATTTAGATAATGATTTACAATTAAAAGCTGCTGTTGATTTTTTATCGGGAGGTAAATAAGGTGCGCTTTTATGGATGGGTATTACTTTCTTTTTTGGTTTTTTTCGTTGCTTCATTCATTTTATATTTTTCATTTGGTCGTTTAGAAATTAATGCTTATTCTTTAGAAAAATCTCCCAAATTTAATGTGAGAAATTCTAATTATGATATTTCTTATTTAGATACACAATTAAAAGATATTAAAAATATTTCAACAGTTAGTAGTTACATTATTGATAAAAATTTTTTTGTTGGAAATATAGAATATAATTTGACGGATAATTTATTAATAGTTAAACCTTTGAATAAAAAAAATTATAACGATTTAAGAAATCTAATTGTTTCAATGAATATTGATTTTATTGAATCTAATAATGAATACGAGTTCTTTGGCTTGAATCTAACATATTATCAATTAATGACTAAGAACATATATATTGAGCTCACTCCAAGAATAGGCCTTTTAAGTATCGATGAATATAGCGATGAAATTATAAACATCCTTGAATCAAGCTATAATTTATATACCAAAGAAAATTATCGCCCATATTCATTTAATAGCGATATTTTAAATACTCTTCATCAATTCGGAGGAGTTCTGATAGATGAAGAGATTTTAAACATTACCAATATACAACCACTTTTTGATATATTGAAGGAACAAAACCTTAAGGTTGATAACTCTATTTTAGTTTATAGCTTTTAATAGGTGAAATAATGACTGATATCTTTTTGGATTTCTTTAATTCATTTGTATCTCCAAATAAGATTATTAATTCAACAAAAAACTCGTTCTTTATTCCGCTTTTTATTCTTGGTTTTTACGTATTTTCACCAATTTTTCTAACAAAGATGCAACTATTAGATATAGGACATTTTGATATATTCAGAATCAAATTTGTCTTATTTGTTTTGTTTTTTTCATACCTTAGTTCAGGAATCAGAATAATTTTTTCCTCTAACAATAATCTATATTTTTCTTATATTTCTTCAACTTCGCCTATGATAATAGGTTTATTAGGAAAGTTATTCTTTAATTTTTCTATATTGTGGATCATTATTTTGAGAAGTTACATCGATATTGGAGAGAAGAATTATCATTCGTTAATAGTGGGCACTGCATTTGATTTATTCTTGATTTGGTGGTTACTGTGAGAAAATATAACAATTTTTTTTTCAAAACTTGCAAATTTTATAGTTAGAAATTCTCTTTATTTGATAATTTTGGTCATGATTTTCACAGTCTTTTTTGGAATTATTTCAACCCAACTGCGAGTTAATTCTGATTTATTAGAAATAATGCCTCAAGATTCAGAAATAGTTATAGAACTTCAAAAGGAACTTTTATTATTAGAAGATTCCGATGTAATGGTGGCCGCTTTTTTTTTAAATGAAGAATCAGATCCACATCAAATTGCAAAAGCTTTTTCTGAACAAATGCTTCAAGAGAGTACCTTTTCTACTTTCATACAGACTGATCTCTCTTTTTTGTTCTCTTATGGGATTATTAATTTAAGCCAGACCGATATTTTGTATGAAATCTATGAAAACATTCAAAACTTAACTAACAATCTTACAGGAAATTTCACTTACGATTTTAAAATCTTTGAACAAATTGATAATTTTATTGATAGTATCTATTCATTAGAACAAGTTTTGGAGGAAGGAGATAGTTCTGATCCAGTAAGTTCTTATTACGCACTTTCTCCAGATAGAAGAATTATGATCATGGGGCTCACTTTCAATGAACCGGCTAGTAATTTAGAATATGTAAATTACATTGTTCCAAGGGTAAAATCGATTTTGAAAAATATAGAAAATAATTACAATATTCGTACGGGACTTACTAATTCATACATAGGAGCTTATGAATCCAATAAAACGGTAATGGAAGACTTCACAAGGACGACAGTTCTTTCTATAATTCTTATAACTATTCTTTTTGCTTTCGCTTTTGGAAACTTCACTCTATCCTTTATTGTTTTGATTGGATTACTTGTATCCACTTTGTTGACACTAGGATTTATAACTCTAACTTTTCAAGAACTTAATATCGTTACTTCTTTTGTCATGGCTATAACATTAGGTTTGGGTATAGATTATGGTATTCATATAATAACAAGATTTTCAAAACATATGGAAGAAGAGGAAGATTTTATTTCTGCACTTACTTCTACATACAAAGGAGTTATTTCACCAATATTTCTAGGTATGATCACAACTATTCTTGTTTTTTTAACTCTTTTATTCATGGGCTTACCAGCTTTCAATGAGCTTGCAATTGTTAGTTCTATAGGATTAATAATATTCTTTTTAGTTATGTCTTTTTTTGTCCCTGCTTTAGTTTACATGTTTAAAAATAAGATTAAATTTGGTTCTTTATCCTTTAAAATAAACAATTTTTTTAAAACTCTTCCTCACAAAATTTCGCAAAATTCTAAGATCATTTTTATTGTTATAGCTCCTGTTGTTTTAATCTTTAGCGTCATTGGAATATTTAATTATATTAACTTTTCATATACTCCACCTGGACTAATTTCTTCGGAAGCAGAATCTGTAAAAATCGGAGAAGAGGTTTTATCGCATTTTGGAACTGCTTCTTTTGATACAATGCATTACCTTTTAAGAGTTGATGAAGATTTGGAGAAAACAAAAAAAGAATTGATGGATACCGGCGTTGTGAAATCTGTAAGTAGTTTACCTGATATTATTAGAGAGAACATCGGGGATTTCCCAATTATAAAAAGTCAATTAGAGGGTTTTTCACAGGTAATCAATAATCCAATTATAATATCTATTTTAAATAAATACAATCTTTACTCAGATAGTTTAAAGTTAATAGATGCCGCTGCGAGATCTTCCGATCTTTACCATTTTACCCTTAACACTTTGAATATTTTACCTGAAGACCTTAGGAATAATTTTCTTGTCCAAAAAGATGGATATGATTATCTTGTTTTGGAGATAACTCCAAAGTTTACTTTATGGGAAGATAACGGCATAAAAAAATTTTTTGATGCACTTGGTGAGGAAAAAACCGAAAGAATAATGGGGCTTCCTAAAGCTACATACAAGATTATGGAAATGGTCAGAAACCGATTTTATATCCCCCTACTGCTTTCATTCGTTTTTATATGGGGAACAACTGCAATAGTAAGAAAAAACGTTATACAACCTTCCGAAGCTATGTTAAGTTTAATCTTGTCAGTCTTATCAACATTTGGTGTATCTTATTTAATTGGGATAAGAGCAACTTTTGTCACAGTACTAACCTTTCCGTTAATTTTTGGAATTGGTATAGATGGATTTCTCCACCTATACCATACTTTCAGTGAAAATAAAATGAACTTCTGGAATTCTTTGAAATCTATTACATTTTCTCTTATAACCACTACATTATCCTTTTTAAGTTTTCAAGTCTCAAGAGGAGACCTACTAAAAGAATTCAGCTTAACTATGTCCATGTCTTTAGGTTTTACTTGGCTATTCACAACAATCATATTTATAGTAAATAGAGAAATTCTCAGGAAATTTTGGAGAGGTAAAAAAAAGACTGATTAGTTAGTTCAAACTATTTAATTCCAAACATATCACTTGTTATTGCTAGAGGCAAATTAAGCCAATAAAACAAACTAAAATCAAATTGAATATAAATTAGATAATCAAACTCTTCCTTACCAAAATTGTAATTAACATCCGCTCCTGCAACAATCCCATCAAACCTGTACTTTCCAGCTTCAAAGGAAACATAAGGTCGCCATAATACTCTATCAATACTGCTTCCTAAATAGATAGATTTTTCTTGGTATCCGACATAAGGGTTAATTTTACTATTAAAAACAACAAAAGGTTTATCCACATAAGCTACTAATCCAGAATTTGAATAATAAGATATACCCGTTCCTAATTCATATATATTATAATTATTTACAGCGTATGGACCATATTGAAAAATCCCTTGAAGTCCGTAATAATCAAATGAAGTATTTTCAAAAGCTATTTCTAATCCTAAAGCTGAATTAATGTAATTCCCTAAATACCATGTGTAACTATCAGAAATTGAAAAACTAGAAGATAAATTCTCACCATCGAAACTTAATCCTATGCTATTTGTTGTGAAATAATCAAAGCTCAAAAACAGATCTCCATAGAAATTTTCTCCGTCGCTTAAACCATCTACAAATCCCGAGTAATTCATTGCTTCACTCATGAAAAAAACTCCTGCGCCCAATAAAACATTATCATCTTGATCTGCCAATATCAAAGGAAAAGGAACAAAATAAGGTTTCTCAAAAACATACCTATCTATTTGTTTATTATCAGGATAAAATATTTCAAATTTCTCAAAATCAGTTTGTTGAACTTTATTGTTTAAAGCAAATGAATCTATAACGTTTTGATCTGTATCAATAAAACTCAGATGAAAACCTTCATGGCTATATACAAGATGATAAAGTTTATCTTCAATTAACACCGGATTAAATGCCCCACTTAAATAAGAGGTTAATTGATCTGCTTGTTGAGTTTCAATATTTAATCTATAAATATTGTAAATGCCATCTTTATAATTAGCTGAATAATAAATATAATCATCATACACAAATAAACCCAGTTCTTTTACAGAATCATTGGTAATTTGATACAATCTGTGGGTATTTAAATCAAACGAATAAATATCTGTTTGGTTTTTGTAATTAGCTGAAAAATAAATGATGTCTTGATTTCCCGTAATTTCGTTAACAACATATTTCCCATAATCAATCAATTTCTCTTTTTCTTGAGTGTTTAAATCATATACATAAAATGCAGTTAATCCATTTTCTAATTTTGAATACGCTACTTTATTGTCCGATAAAAATCCAAAACTTGTTACCCTTTCATCGATTAGCTGTTCTCCAGTTCTACAAGAACATTCAAAATACAACTTGTTAGTGTAAAAACCTGTGTTGTAAGTTGTAACCAAATACAAAAGGTCCCCATTAGAATTAACATCAAAAGAATTAACGCTCTTTTTAAGTAGCTCATAATCCTTATAAATACCTTTAGGTTTATCCGGCATTAAAAAATAACCATATAAGGAATCCCCATCAGTTCTAAGATTCCCTGTATCTTTGTAAGTATCATCTACCTTCATCCATGACATTTTATATCCTTTATTTGTTAAAATGTCATACTCTTCCAAATATTTTTGCTTTACATCATACAAAAACCTATTCCAACTCTTTCCTGTCACCCAATAAAACGCCTCATCTATATTAGTAAAAACACTTGTATTTAAAACTCTAACCATTTGTCTTAAGGCCATCTCTCCATAATTATTAACTATCTCTCGAACTAGAATCGTTCCATACATGTAATTAAATCCCGCAGGACTCCAAGTATCTATTTGTGAACCTGAACCCAAATAATATCGAGGAAACTCATTACTCAAAATTTCTGATCTTAGATACATATTAAATAAATCGTCTTCAAACCTTCCATCAAACTCTTTGCTCTCCATATAAATAGACAAACCTTCATGTAAATAACTAGGTTGATGAATCATATTTATGGAATTTTTAATCAATTGGTTTGGAATCCACGAAATCAAAGGGTCTCTTACATCGCTTCCATAAAATATGTGCGTCAGCTCATGAGAAAATACAAATCTACTCCAATCTTCTACATTACCTCCCAATGCCATAAAATCATTAGGGGGATTGATATAAAGTCTTATTACGTTAGTTGAAGTATTTGCAAAAGAGTTAGTAAAATCAACATCATCAAGTATAAAAACAGTTATCTTTCCAGGGTTTGAACCATAAAAATACATATATTTGGCATACAACTCTTCCGCGTAATCTTTAATTTCAGAATAGAAATAATATAAATCCTTTTCAAAAACAAATCTGTAATTCTTCGTTTCTTCCTGATATAATTCTTTAGGTGGAGTGTAAACCATGGAAGAAAAAGCGGCTATAACTATAAATAAAAAAACAAAAAATAAAATTCCTCTTTTGAATTCTTTCTTTAAAATCATAAAATAATCTACTCTCCTTTTAATATCTTTTTTTATTTGAACATCCTATTTTGATTATAATATATTTTACTAAAATTTATATAAAAAATCTTGACAAAGAAACCTTTTTATGATAAACTTATTCTTGTAATTAAGCCGAGATGGCGGAATTGGTAGACGCTGCGGACTTAAAATCCGCTGGGTGGAGACACTCGTGTCGGTTCGAGTCCGACTCTCGGCACCATCTAAAATATATATTTTTCTTTATACTTGGTGCGGGGTGGAGCAGTCTGGTAGCTCGTCGGGCTCATAACCCGAAGGTCGTAGGTTCAAATCCTACCCCCGCTACCATTTGTTTTATGGCGGCGTAGCTCAGTTGGCTAGAGCATACGGTTCATACCCGTAGTGTCAAGAGTTCGAATCTCTTCGCCGCCACCAACATCGATATTAAAAAAGGTGTGGGTATCCCACACCTTTTTTATATTTATAAAAACTTTCAATCAAAAACTCAAAACAACATTTGCTCCAACTTTAAATCCAGAAAGATCGAGTTTTACCTCTTTTTCTCCCTCATATTTCTGATACTCTCCATCTAAAACACGCATCTCGGTAAGGGGTAATTCTGATTTTCTATAACTACCATTTATAGATATTCCTACGTTAGAGTTAAGGTTAAATCTCATTCCCGCACCTACCAAATAACCCCCATCCACTATACTTTACTCCTCCTAAGTCAGCTTCAATACCAATTGAGCCTAATTCCAACTTTCCCGATGAAGTTGTTTCATTGTTATAATATCCCACACCTCCATTTATGTTGAAACTTATAGGAAGAAAGCTATCAATAATCTGCAATTTTAAAACTCCATACGGAGCATACGTCTTTTGTTCAACGGACACACAAGATTTTTCTCCACTACTTTGAAACATCTCAAAACCTGCTTCTATTCCAAATCTGTTACCTATACCTAATCCGGCTTGAGCTCCCAATCCTTCCGTTAAACCTTCGTAACCTTCATAAGCGTTACTTTTTTCGCCATCTACATATGAATCAAAGTTAAAACTGTTGTAACTCACCCCACCTGAAATATCCAAAGCATATATATCTTGATTTTAATGGTTATAAATTAAAAAAGAATTAAAACATTTTTTAATAAATATTGGCTCTATTAATTAAGTCAAAATTTTTATAATCCTTTGGGTTTTTAAAATATTTTTTTGAAAACAAACAAAAATAAAAAGAAAATTATTAATGAAAAAATCCCAGAAAACAAATAAACAGCTTTCAATCCGTTAATAGCATATAACCAACCCATCATTAATGGTGCAATAGTTCCGGATAACTTAAAAAATACCTCTCTTAATGAGAGAACAGCACCACGGTTCTTTTTTGTACTTAATTGAGTTGTTAAGGAGTATGCACCACTCATCAAAAAAAAAGTCGAAAAACCTGCAAGGTAAATAAAAACTATTTTAACATCCTTTAAAGCTTTTAAAAGACCCACAAAATATTCTTTAAAGTTTTCATCCTCTTTTTGGTGAGAATCCTCTAAAAAAACTAAAGTTAATATACCTATTGGAATAGCCAGCAAAGACAAGAAAAAAGGATACTGCCAACCAAATATTGCTAACAAACCACCTATAGAAGGGTATATAGCCAAACCAATATTTGCGACTGTTTCATTGTATCCGATTATCTTTATCCTATCTTTACCTTCAAAAAGATCTCCCATAAGGGTTACGTTTAATGCTCCTAATGAGGATGCTCCGATCCCATTCAAAGCTCTTAAAAACAACAAAACACTAAATTTTCTAGTAAAAGCACATAATACTCCGGAAATTGCATATAAAAAAAGCAAAGGAACCAAGAATTTTTTTCTTCCATACCGATCAGCTAATATTCCAAAAACGGGAGTCAAAAATATAGCGGGAAGATTAAAAAAAGTAATTAAAAGTCCAACTTGTTGTTCAGTTACATTAAATTCATCTTTTAACATAGGGAAAATGGGAGAAATACTTGACACTCCCATAACTACCATTAAGGTTATTCCAAAAATAATCAACATTGAATTTTTAGTTTGGTTATTTGATCTTCTCAACTTTCTCCTCTCTCCCTTTTTATATTTTTTATTTATTCTAACATAAAAGCTAATTTGCCATAATAAAAATATGCATTTTTTATATAAACAAAAAAATAGTTTATCTTTTCAACTATTTTTAATAATCATAAAAAACGGGCTAAGCCCGTTTTTTAAAAAATATCCTAACTATTTGTAAAAAAATAAATTTTCAAATCTTAAAACTCTCAACTAACCCTTTTAACACTGTTGATATTTCACTCAACTCTTTTGCTTCTTCGTTTATCCCTATCGTTTGATTTAGTTTGTTGTCGTAATCAGCCCTCATCAAGATTATTGAAAAGCCTTTTTGAAGTAAATCTTCAAAGGGAACCTCTACAAAACTTTTGTCCTATCATCAGTTTTTATCCTTTGTACTTTTGCATGTATGTAAATTCCATTTTGAAATAGATTTAAGTGTTTCCATGTTCTTTGAACCATATCGTATGCATATAGTATCTGCCACCATATTTAAATTTAGCTAATTTTTTGAAATCAATGTACATTTATATTGTAAAAGTCAATACCTAGATGTACAAAAAAAGGAAAATAAAAATGTACAAAAAATAGAATTAAGAATTAGAAACATTTGAAAACATCATTTTAAAAACCACGTTGTAAGCAACAAGGGAAGTAACTGCAGGTAAAAAAAGTGCTGTTCTAAATACTCCTTTAAGCTTTAATTTTGGATCGTTAAGTATAAATGCGTATATAAGAGCTAAGAAAAGCATTATAGGAACTTGAATAACCAAAATTATAAGAATATTTTTTAATGATTGTAAAAAGTATGTATCTTGAAAGAGCCTTTGAAAATTACCAAAACCCACAAAATTCTTTAAAACACCTCTAGTTGAAAATGTTGATAAATAAAGAGAATACACTAAAGGATAAAAAATAAATAAAACTAAGAAAAAAACTGCAATGCTAACAAAAAAGCAACCCCATTTATTTCGACTTTTTTCAAATCCGGGTGTCATTTTAGAAACCTCCTCCCTCTAATCCTTACTAACTAATAGAATTTATTAGGCTATATATTTTAATAATTAAAGAAACTTTAAAAGTAAGCAAAATAAAGGAAGGCTATGGAAGCCCTCCCTTTTTTAATTTACTATCTACAATTACTAAAATATTTTCTTGAAAACAAATAAAAAGCTTTCAATTCACCTTTATTTCTCCAAATAAATTATTCGACGAATTTTTTTACTTTCTTATAATTTTTTATTTCTTTAGAATAAAGATGGCACTTTACTTCTCTACCATCTTCAAAAACATTTGGGGGTTCAATATTCTTACATACCTCCATGGCAAAAGGACATCTTTCATAAAATTTACAGCCAAGACGTGAAAATTCTTTTACTTCAAGAGCTGAAAGTTTTATATCTTCTTTCCAAGTTCCTTCAGGATCAGGTTGTGGAACTGATTCGATGAGTATTTTTGTGTATGGATGAAGTGGCGAAAGCATAACTTTTTCTATATCTCCAAATTCAACTACATCTCCTCTTAACATTATTGCTATACGATCACTTATATAATAAGCTGTTGCAAGATCATGTGTTATATATAATACAGATACGTTAAATTTATTTTTTAACTCAGCAAATAAATTAACGATCGACATTCTTAGTGAGGCATCAACCATTGAAACTGGTTCATCAGCAATAAGTAAAGAAGGTCTTGTTATTAAAGCTCTTGCTACTGAAGCCCTTTGAAGTTGTCCACCAGATAATTCATTTGGATATCTCCCTTTGATTTCTTTAAGAGTTAGACCAACTGAATTGAGAGGTTCTTCTATAACCTTTAACTTTTCCTCATTTGTCTTTGCTAAATGATAATTGTCAGTCATTTCAAACAAATAGGAGTCTACTTTCTTAAGAGGATTGAATGTCTCAAACGGATTCTGAAAAATTGGTTGTACTTCTTTCATGTGTTTCATTAATTCTTGCCTTTTTTTTATATGGGTTACATCTCTGCCCTTATAAATTACTTTTCCAGATGTTGGTTCTTCTAAACCTAATATCATCCTAGCAACTGTCGTTTTCCCACTTCCTGTCTCTCCAGCAAAAGTTAGTATTTCAGGTTTACCCGCTTCTATATCAAAACTCACATTATTTACTGCTTTTAACTTACTTCCAAAAAACCTTCCGCCTAAATGAAATATTTTTACTAAATTCTTAACTTCTAATAGTTTGTTCGGCAATGTTATCAGCTCCTCAATTTCGTCTGAGTATAAGAAACAAGCTACATAATGCCCTTTTTCATCCTCAATGAGTTTTGGAACATGCTTTATACAAATATCTTTCGCATATGGACATCTTGGATGAAATCTACAACCTTCTGGTGGATTAGCAAGAGACGGAGGATTACCTGGTGCACTTTTTTTTTTGACTTCTATCTCCTATTTTCGGAAGAGAATTAATCAAAAATTTAGAATAGGGGTGGCTAGAGTTGGTAAACAATTTTTCTTTTTTTGAGATTTCAACTATTTTACCCGCATACATTACCATTACTCTATCTGCAATGTTAGCATGTACTGCCATATCATGAGTTACTATTACCATGGTATTTTCTTGTTCTCTATGCAATTGTTTAAGCATTTGAATAACTCCTCTTTGAACTACAACATCTAAAGCTGTTGTGGGTTCATCTGCAAAAATAATTTTAGGTTTAAGGATAGTTGCTAACGCTATTGTAGTTCTTTGCCTCATGCCTCCAGATAGTTGATGAGGATAAGAATTCAAGACTTCCAAAGGTAATCCTAAATATTTTAAATGATCTTCCGTTAACTTTTCAAACTCCTTTTTGTCCTCGGTTTTTTTGTGAGCAGAAATTACATCTTCAAAAGTCTTTCTTATTTTTCTTACAGGGTTAAATGTACTCATCGATCCTTGTGGAATATATGAGATATCTTCCCATTGTACTTTTCTAAGTTTATCTTTTTCTAAAGTTAATAAATTAAAGTTTTTATCATTGTATGAATAATTTACTTCTCCTTTTAAAACTCTTAAGGGTGGCTTTACCATCGCTAATAGCACTTTCAATAATGTACTTTTTCCACATCCTGATTCACCTGCTAAACCCATAATTTCGTTCTCTTCAACAGAAAAGGTTAAATTATCTACCGCTTTTACATCTCTTTTCACACCAAAGACATGGGTTATATAATATGCAGACAGATCTTCTATTTGAAGTAACGCCATCTATATTAACCTCCCATTTTTATTCTTTGCAGCCTAGTTCTTGGATCTAAAAATTCACTTATACTTACTGATAACATGTATAAGGCTACAAAAAATATTATAGACAAAATTATTGGAGTTAGCATCCACCACCATATTCCCCTGAATATAGCTTGATACTGCATGGCCCAATGTATCGTTGTACCTATAGTGGGAGTTTCTAAACTAGTTAAACCGAGAACTGATAATGTTATTTCCATTCCTAAAGCCCAAAGTATTGTATTAATGAAGTTTGCTATAACCCAAGGGATAACAAAAGGTAAATGTTCTTTAAATACTACTTTCCACATGTTCATCCCTGAAAATACAGATGTGTAAGTAAACTCTCTTTCCCTTAAACTTAAGACCTGAGCTCGAACCTGTTTCCCACCCCAAGGCCATGAAAATATTGATAGTATCGCCCCTAATACAAATATAGTCATTCTTTCCCTTAAAGAGAAAGACAAAAATACTAGTATTGGTAGAGAAGGTAATACAATAAAACTATCATTTATTGACATTAAAACTCTATCTAAGATTCCTCCTCTATACCCTGCTATTAATCCAACTATTGTTCCTATTATAGTAGATATGATGGCCGTTGTTAATCCTAAAATGAACGAGTTTTTTAATGCATGCGTAGTATTCCAAAATATATCTTGTCCCATTGAGTTTGTACCTAATAGATATTGCAAGCTTGGTGGTCTATCTTTTGGAACTACGTTCCATGATCTTGGGTCATATGGTGAAAAAATCGATATTATAGCTAAAAAAGCTAAGATAAAGATTACTACAAATCCAAATAAAAATTTTTTATCCCTTTTTAAAAGGTCTTTAAATATAACAAACATATTATCATCACCTCATTTATACCTTATTCTTGGATCAAACAAAGGATAAGTTAAATCAACTATCAAAGAAGCAGTTGCAATAGCTATAATTGAAAAAACTGAGATGCCCATCATTAAGTTAAAATCTCCATTAGTAATTGCCATTTTTAATAAAGAACCAACTCCTGGGTAAGAGAAAGCAACTTCAGTTATAATTGCTCCATTAAAAATGCCTCCAATTTGAAGACCTAAATTAGTAATTTGAGGAAGCATACCATTTCTCATTACATAACTAAACAGTATTTTGTTTTTAGGTAACCCTGCAAATTCTACATAAGTCACAAAATCTTCTGCTACTATATTAGAAGTCAGCGATCTCATACTTAAAAACCACCAACCTATACCTATTATTACTAAAGATATACCAGGTAAAATACTATGTTTAATAACATCCATAATAAACGTCCAGCTAAAAGACGGTTGGATTCCTATACTGTATCCACCATCATTGGAAATATTGGGAAAATATAAACAAACAAAATAACTAAAATTAGTGCCATAACATAATATGGAATAGGATAAATGGACATAGATATTACAGCTAATACATCAGACCATTTTTTATCTTTGAAATATCCGGCTAATCCTCCCAAAATATTACCGATGAGCCATGATATGATCATAGAAGTCAAAAGTAAAAAAAATGTCCATGGAAGAGAGTTGGCTATTATTTCCATAACTGGTGTTGGAAACATGGATAATGATGGACCCAGATCAAAAGTAAAAAGATGTTTCCAAAAAGCTAAATATTGTTCAAATAATGTTCCTTCTAAACCATATAATTCTTTTAAATTATTTTGTAAGCTTGCAATAGCTTCAGGTTCCATATACATTCCACCATAAGAAGTAAGGCGATTTATTGCCGTTTGGACCGGATCTATCGGAGTTAATCTGGGAATTATAAAAGTTATTGTTATTCCAATGAATATAACGACTACATACTGAATTAAACGAGGAATAACATATGTTTTCAATACTCTCAATAGTTTCCCCTCCATTTTATTTGTTAAATGCCCGCTCTTACGAGCGGGCATCGAACCTTTTGACTACCTAGTTTTTTTGTGAAAATTTTTATTATTAGTTTACTTTTTTCCTGTAGGTTCTAGTCTTGGCAGCATGAACTTAAATTCAGCCCACCAAGAAACATTGGCCATATAAGGATTTTTTGCCGAAGGATAGTTTGTCCAATAATAGTTATCGTTAGCATTAAATTTTTTGTTTATTACCATTGGAATTATAGGCATTTCTTCAACAGCTATTTTGTAGAACTCTTGCGCTAATTCCATAACTTTAGGATCTGCAAAATAAGAAGCGCCCATCTCATCTATTATTTTATCTACTCTTTGAGGGACTTTCCATCTGTAATTGTTCGCAGTTGTTACGGCAGTTCCTAAAGGGGTATAGAAGTCGGATTTAAAGCCATTGATGAACGTCCAAATATCAGGAATACCTGAGGATGCCAACATTCCTCCCCAGAATGAACCAACTTCATAATCTCCTATAGCCTGTCTTGTCCATAAGGGACCTGCTTCTAGGGTTTCAACATTAACCTGTATCCCGAATTTTCTCCACTGATCGGCTACCGCAAAAGCTAATCTTGTGGCATCTATTTCAAAATCAGCTGGTGCAACGATGCTTACCTTCCACTGAGTCCCATCAGGGAGTAACCATCTTCCATTTTTGTCTTTAGAAAAACCATGTTGCAAAAGAAGTTTTTCAGCTTGTTGAGGATCGTATTTCCACCAACCGACCCCCCAAACTGCTTCGGGATCTTCTACTTCAATATTGTATTGTTCTTCAGCCCAATCAGCTATTCTGTAAGCAACATTTGTATCATATGGTTTATATCCATCATCTAATGTAAAGCTTTCAAGCCAGGATTCTAAAGGATCATAATATATCTCAGTGAAATATTGAGTAGGACACGAGTGGAGAGGAGAAACTCTCTCTATTCCAGCGTATCCTGAAATAACAACTTCCTCTATGTTTATCGCTAGGGTTAATGCCCATCTTACATCTTTTATATCGAACGGATATTTAGCATTGTT
This sequence comes from Petrotoga sp. 9PW.55.5.1, assembly GCF_003265365.1. NCBI lineage: Bacteria > Thermotogati > Thermotogota > Thermotogae > Petrotogales > Petrotogaceae > Petrotoga > Petrotoga sp. 9PW.55.5.1. The sequence goes on from NZ_AUPM01000029.1 coordinate 67,743, forward strand.
AATGAACATCCCTCTGGAATTAACATCATCCATCCATGCCCAAGGGAAGTCTTCGTACCATACCACGGAATACTCGTTCCTTTCTCTCAAAACTTCAAACGCTTCAGGAGTTAAGTCAAAAATCATGTCCAATTCATGACGAGCCTGAGCAGCTACTTTTCTATCATCAGTACCATAGTAAATGAAGAGAACATAGTTAGGTTTTGGTTCTCCATACAATTGACCTACACTTGTTCTTTGCCAATCATCACGTTTTTTGAATAGAAACCAATATCCTTGTGGGTCGTAACTATCTAGTATATATGGACCTATTGAAACAGGTGGGTTAAAAGTAAAAGTTAAAGGATTTTCAACATTCTCCCAAATATGTTTTGGCTGGATAAAAAGAGCTCCATAAACTAATGAAGTAAAAATGTTATGAGCCTTAGGATTTGGAGAATTAAGTTCTATAACCACGGTATAATCATCCGTTTTGTAAATATCTTTTACGTACATTTGAAGTTGAGCACTTGAATTCATTCCCGGATTACTTGCTATATTTTTTACAGTGAATATTACATCTTCAGCTGTGAAAGGAACCCCATCACTCCAGTAAATCCCTTCCCTTAATTTTATAGTTATTTTGGTGAAATCTTCATTATACACAGGTTCCTCTGCTGCTAAAGCATTTATCCATTCACCTGTTTGTGGATCAACATACCACAAAGCATCCATTAATACCTGTTGAGGCCCATGTCCTGCTAGAGATCCAGGTATCCAGAGATTAAAATTTCCTGGATTACCAACTCTTCCGTGCAAGTTATCGACAATCAAAGTTTCACTTCGTGGGATCGTTGGTAATACCTGTGAAAAAAAAGTCCCAACCAACAAAATAGCTAAAGCTACTATCCACACTCTCTTTTTCATGCCCGTATTCCTCCTTCAAAATTAAAATAGAAAACAAAAGAACGATGATACTTATTATGAAGTTTTTACAGAATAAATTTCTTAGATCTAATTGAAGCATTAATTATATTTATTATTGGCGCTAATTTTTGAGAAAATTTTATTGACTAATTCTGTATCATTCATAATTTGGTTCATATAAGACATAGCAGATCCTTTTGAAATGCTCTCTAATCCATTTTCATCTATTATTATTTTAATTTTCCTTCTACCATTGTCTATAATTTTAGATTCTGTTTTTTTCACCATTTCTTTTAAAGCTTTTTTAGGTAGAATTTCCGTATGTCCACCAATAATGAATATTTCTGGATCTAAAAAATTAATCATAATAGATGCTATTTTCGAATACCATTCAACGTAAGGTTCTAAAATAATAGAATTTTGTTTGCTGTTTACAAATTTTTGAAATCGTAAAAGATCTAAAGCATTAGTTTTTTCTTGATCTACTATTTTTATTATTAAGGGTAATTCTCCCGAAAAACTATGAGCTCCTTTGTAAAGTTCACCATTTATAATTATTCCATTACCTTGAATCCCTTCTATATTTTTCTCATTTATATGAAAACTTAAAAACATAAAAACAATATCTTGATATTTTCCTCTATTTCGTAAAAAATGATACATTGCACCTGCATTAGCATCATTTTCTAGATAAACTAACTTGTTAATTTTTTTCTCTAATATTCTTTTTAAAGGCAGATCTTGAATTGGGAAAATACCGGATGATAAAACCATTCCTTGTTCATGGTCCACAGGTTCAGGGAAAGAAACCGCTATAAAAAGAACATTATCTAAATAAGATGAGAAAAGATTTATACAATAATTTAAATCATCTATGATTGTTTTTTCATCAACCTTTTTAAAAAGAATTTCTTTTCTAATAACCTTAAAATTTAAATTCATCAGATATGCAAGAATAAAGCTTTCTGTAACAGTTACTCCTATATTATAGGCGAAATCATAGTTGAATTTTATCTGATAAGATTTCCTACCAACGGTATGATTTTCAACTTTTTCAGCATCATAAATAATAAGACCGCTTTTCTTTAATTTCTTTAAATTTCTCGAAATATTTGATCTATCAATATTTAATTCTCTACTAAGCTCTAACATTGTTACATTTCCCTTTAACCAGATATTTTGTATTATTTTTAGTTGAGTATTATTATTTAAAAGCATTTTTATCACCAAAAAATATTGTTAATTTAACTTAATATTTGCACATTACACAAAATATTATATCAACTATTATAATGCAAAGCAAGTCTAATAAACGTTAGCTATTTTAAATCACGGTAGATTATTCGTAATTAAATTCAATTACAAAAAGAAATCTCAAAATTACTTAATTTTGAACAAAATAAAAAATATAGAACTATTTTCAAATAACCATAAAACCTAAGATTAATTTATCTTAACAAAATTTACTTGATTTACTTAATATTATTAGAAATTTTCTTTACTTTCAATATTCTGCTAAAAAAATGGTCTATTTTTCCATAAGTTAGAAACTTCTTACTTGAATCTTCTATAATAATTCCTCTTTCTTTCAGTGCTTTACCAGACAAAGTGATCACTTCTTTTTCTTCATCTTTAACTCCTTCGTAAATTGTATATAAAGCCTCATCTTCTAAACCTTTTAACTTTAAATTGACTCTATCAAACAACCCAAATCTCATTGGATTTCTAAGATATATAATGACTCCTTCGCTCTTATCTTCGTTTAGATATTGAACTGCAAAATATCTCTCATTTGTTACTGATGACAGCCTGTATTGATACCCTTCTTGTACTATTTTTCTTATTTCTTTGTAAAATTGAACTTGGTTTTTGGCTATTTCAAAATCTTTTTCGCTAAATTTGTTTAAATCTGCTCCAATTCCTAAAGATCCCATCATGGATGAATGAAACCTGTATTCTAAAGGGTACGCTTCTTTTCCTCCCCAATCAGTTACCCAACCCATCATTATTTTAGGAGCATAGGCATAAGAAAACCCTTCTTGGATTTCCAACCTATCAAAAGGATCTGTGTTATCACTTGTCCAAACTTGGTCTGCATACTGCATAATACCCAAATCTACTCTTCCTCCACCACTAGAACAGTTTTCAAAAGTAACTTGAGGATACTTTTCTCTTAAGTATTTCCAAATATCGTACAAATTCCAAATATATTTAACCCATATTTCTCTTTGTTTTTTCACTTCCGTTTCTGACCAGCCTGATTCAAAAATATGCCTGTTCATATCCCACTTAACAAAATCTATATCGTTTTCTGTTAAAAGCTTGTCCATGAAATTTATTATAAATTGTTTTACATCTTGCCTTGCAAGATTAAGTATTAACTGATTTCGCTGTAATGAACGAGGCCTATTAGGAAAATTGATCACCCAATCTGGATGGTTCCTATACAAATCACTATCAGGATTAACCATTTCTGGTTCTACCCATATACCAAAATCCATTCCCAAGGATTTTACATACTCTATTAATGGTTTTAACCCATTTGGGAACTTTTCTTTGTTGACATACCAATCTCCAAGGCCGGCATGATCGTCATTCCTTTGACCAAACCATCCATCATCGATTACAAATAATTCAACACCTATTTTTGCTGCTTTTTCTGCAAGAATCTTTTGATTTTCCTCAGTTACATTGAACGTAGTTGCTTCCCATGAGTTGTATAAAACCTTCCTGATTTTATGAGCTTTATCCTGGGGCAATATATAATCTAGTTGATAATGGTGAAGATTTTGACTAGCTTTGGAAAATCCTTCATTTGAAAAACCAAACACAAACTTAGGGGTTATGAATTTTTTTGATGGTTCTAAAATATATGTAAAGTCCCATTCATTTATCCCAGAGATGATTCCTATTCTCTCATAAATCCTTTTCTGGATCGATATTTTCCAGTTTCCACTCCAGGCTAATTCACCAAAATATACTTTACCCCTTTCTTCAGTAGCTTCATAGTCAATTGCAAAGTACGGATTCATATAAGCACTGGTTTTACCTACTCTGCTTTCTAAAACTTTGCTCCCTTCATTTATTTTTTCTTTTCGTAAGTGAAATTCGCTTCCCCACATACCAGTTAAATAATTTAAGCTCGCTTTTTTTGAATTTTCAACGTATAATGACGCTGATTTTATATCTTCTATCTTTATTTCTTTATCAGAATTATTTTCTAATTCTACCCATCTTTCTATAATGTCGTACTTTTCTATTAATCTATAAAAAAGTTTTACACTCAATCCATATTGTTCATCTAATAATTTTATAATTAGTTGATCGCCTTTAATCTCAAAATTAACATAATTCAAAACTACGTCTCTCACTCCATCGTAATATTCAACTTTAAGGCAATGTTCAACATTATTCTTTTCACCTCTCACAGAAAACTCATCATTCCAAGTGTATCTGTCCATTACAACAAGGTCATTAACCCCAGGATAATCATCAAATCTTGGCAATTTTGATCCCCAATACAAATTTTTCAACTTGCCTTTTTCATCCAATCCAAACACGTAACCCATATTTTCTGTTTCTAAAAACCATCTTTTGTTTTTGCCTTCATAAGTTATTGCCACACTTATCACCTCTTCACATTTGTTTTATATTATTAATATGATAAAATTAATTGAAATACTTCCTCAATTTACTATTATACGAGGGGGGATCTTATGAAAGGTATGTTGTCAGAATTTAAAAAATTTGCTGTCAAAGGAAACATCATTGATCTCGCTGTTGGGGTTATTATAGGGACTGCTTTTAGTAAAATTGTCACTTCTTTAGTAAACGATATTTTAATGCCTTTTATAGGTTTACTCATCGGGGGCATAAACTTCGCAAGCCTTGAATTTCGCATAGGAGAGGCGTCCATTAAATATGGTAATTTTATCCAAATAGTGGTGGATTTTCTAATAGTAGCATTTTCTATATTCATATTTGTTCACTTCATAAATAGGATAAGAAAGGAATTTGAAAAACCCGCTCCTCCTCCGCCTACTTCCGCTCCACCAGTTCCTTCTAAAGAAGAGATGCTGTTAACAGATATCAAAAACATTTTAGAAGAAATTAAATCTAAAAAATAATTTTTCAGTTAAATTCATAACCAAGTATAAGTAAAAAGAGGTGAAACACCCCTTTTTTATTATTTCTTCTTTTATATTTTTGCTTTTCTCTTTAAAATCCTTAATCCATAAATAGGTAATGCTACTTGTCTTTCTATAAATTGCTCAGTTATTATATCAAAATAGTTATTTTCATCCAAATTAATAACTTTTTCTTTATTCCCAAAATTCATTAGGAATACGTAATCGTTTTGCCCATCTGTTCTCATTTGAGCTGTTACTCCACTTGGCAGCTTGGTATCAATGACTTTTTTTAATTTCAAATTTTCTATAAGGGCTGAATAGAAAGTATCGTTGAATTTTTCTTCATTTCTTGAAGCAATATAATAAGCTTTTCCTCTTCCAAAACTATTAACCGTTAAAGCCGGTCTATCTTTATAAAAATCTTCATTGTAGTTTGCTAAACTTTGAGCTCCTTCTAAATGAACCAAATCACACAACTCTTTTGCTTTATAATCTCCTTTTAACCCTAATTCATTTCCTTCATTAAAAGAGACAAGCCTTTCTTCTCCATCATATAAAGCATCTATTTCTTCAGACCAAATACCCAAAACATTTCTTAAAGGTCCAGGGAATCCCCCTAAAAAGCATAAATCTGTTTCGTTAACTATCCCAGACCAATAGGTTGCAACAAACGTTCCGCCACTTTCTACAAATTCTTCTATTCTTTCAGAAACTCCTGGTCTAACCATATACAACATAGGAGCAATAAGTAGCTTGTATTTTGAAAAATCACAATCCATATTAATTACATCAACAGAAACCCCATTTTTCCAGAAAGGTTTATAATTACTTACAACTGTTTCTTCATAATTAATTCCAATATTTCTGGGTCCTTCTGCATCTTTCATTGCCCATCTATTTTCCCAGTCAAAGATTATGGCTACTTCAGGTTTTACACTTGTTCCAACAATCTCATCTAACTTTTGAAGCATATTCCCTACTTCTTTAACATCATTAAAAACTCTTGTATTTTCGTACCCACAATGATCAACAACAGCTCCATGAAACTTTTCTGTACTTCCTCTACTTTTTCTCCATTGAAAATATTGAACTGTATCTGAACCATGAGCAACTGCCTGAATAGAAGAAAGCAAATGCATATCAGGTCTTTTTAATTTACTTATCTCATGCCAATTTGTGGTACTTGGAGTACTTTCCATTAACATAAAAGGTTTCCCACTTTTTAAGGATCTATTTAAATCATGAACTAAACTCACACCAGAAGCTAAATCAATATCATCATTATATATATGCCATTTTGGATAGCTATCCCAAGATATAATATCTAAATAATCTACAAATTTCCAATAATCTAAACCTTCGTACACCCCCATGAAATTAGTTGTAACGGGTAAATCTGGATTTATCTTTTTTAAAGGCTTGATTTCATGTTTAAGAAAATCAACTGTTTGATATGTTACAAATCTTTTCCAATCTAAATTTAAGCCATGTACTATATTTTCTCCATGTGGAGCAGGTGATTCTATTTGCGACCAGTCGGTATATGTATGACTCCAAAAAGCAGTCCACCAAGCATGATTAAGATTATCAAGAGTTCCATACTTATCTTTTAGCCAATTTCTAAATGCTTCTTGACAAAGGTTACAATGACACTCTCCTCCATATTCATTAGATACATGCCACATGATTACTCCGGGATGTTTTGAATACCTTTCAGCAAGATTTGTGTTCATTATTCTAACTTTTTCTCGGTAAATAGGAGAAGTATAACAATGATTATGCCTTTCTCCAAATAAGTTTCTTACTCTATTTGGTCCCACTCTTAAAACTTCTGGATATTTTTGAGCCATCCATGCAGGTCTTGCACCACTTGGAGTTGCTAAAATAGTATAAATCCCGTTCTTATACAATCGGTCAATAACTTCGTCTAACCATTCAAAATTAAACTTTCCTTCTTCAGGTTCAAGAGTGCTCCACGCAAAAATCCCAACTGACATAACATTACAGTTAGCTAGTTTCATTAATCTAATATCTTCTTCTAAAATATCTGGATACTTTAACCATTGGTCGGGGTTATAGTCAGCACCATGCAAAAAATGAGGGGGTTTTTCACTAATTGGTTTATACTTCACAATTTCTTGCTCCTTTGAAATAGATACTGTTTCGGAGGTAGTTAAACAAATCAATCATTTATAGCTTTTATTTTTTCAGGATCAATTTTAAACTTTCTATCATAAGTCAAAAGCCCATTCATTTCTTGTTCAACGTCTGTCAACTGTGTATAACAATAACCGACTATGTATTCAATAGATTTTATTGCATTGGTTATTTCGATTAGACGTTTTAAAAAAGTTTCTTCATTAGTTACTTTATTTCCATAACCCCATCCTTCTGCCTGTGAAAAAGCAATTCCCCCATATTCCGTTATTAAAATTGGTTGACCATTATATGAGAATTCTTCTGCAAATATAAATTTATTCGCAGGAGCATCATTGATAATTTTATTTTTATCCTCATATATTTTCAGAAATTCTTTTCCGGATTCTCTGTAATCATGAATAGTACATAAATCAGTGTCTGTATGTTCCCAACCATCATTGGATACAACTAATCTTGTGGAGTCTATAGATTTTATCATGTTAACTAGACCTACTGTATAACTCTGTTGACTTTTATCTACCAAAATGCTAGGAACTCCCCATGATTCGTTAAAAGGTGTCCAAACTACTATAGAAGGATGATTATAATCCCTATCTAAGATTTCTTGCCATTCCCTTGTATATTGGTTGGCTGCCTCGTCCGTAAACTCATAAAAAGAAGCCATTTCACCCCATACCAATAATCCTAACTTATCACACCAGTAAAGATATAGTGGATCTTCAACTTTTTGATGCTTTCGTGCCCCGTTATATCCAAAATTTTTAGTCATTTTTATATCATTTATAATTGCTTCTTCACTTGGAGGAGTTAACAATGAGCCAGGGAAATAACCCTGATCTAATATTAACTTTTGGTAATAAGGACGATTGTTCAATAAAAACATTCCATTTTTGATGGAGACTTTTCTAACCCCAAAGTAACTTTTAACAGAATCTACAGTTTTTCCATTATTATCTATTAACTCAAAGTAAATGTCATATAAATTAGGCTCCTCTGGAGTCCATAGTTTAATCTTCCACTCGAATTTCTTACTTAACAAATTTAAAACAAAACTCATTTCATCATTCGAACATTGAAATTGTGTCTCTACAACATCTATTTCTTCAAACTTTATTTTGACCTTTAGCTTTCTTCCAACCGCTTTTGGTGTCATTAAAATATTAACCTTTAGATTACCATTGTCTAAATCTGGAGTCAATTTGACTTTTTCGATATGTACATCATCGACAGCTTCTAACCAGACTGTTTGCCATATACCAGTAGTTTTTGTATACCAACAAGCAAAAGGTTCTCCTATCCATGTTTGCTTCCCTCTTGCTTGTTTTGCATTATAGCTCTGGTCTTCAACTTTCACTACAATTTCTTCATTACCATTCCAATTTAAAAAATTAGTAATATCAAAACTAAACGGAGTATAACCTCCCTTATGACTACCTATATAATTACCATTTAACCATACTTTGGCTACATAATCAACTGCTCCAAAATTTATTTTTATTACTTTATTCTTCCAAGACTCTGGTATAGAGAAATTCTTTTTATACCATACATAATCATGAATGCCTTTATTGTTAATACCGCTCATTTCACTTTCATAACAAAACGGAACTACTATTTCTTGTGAAAAACTATGCGATATAAACCATTTCTCTTTTTCTCCAACATTATCATCATCAAATTCAAAATCCCATGTGCCGTTTAAATTTAACCACTCTTTCCTAACAAAGTTCGGTCGAGGATATTCAGGACGAGGTATTTCATTCATAATTATATCTCCTTTCTTATTATTAGATATTTTCATAAGAATAAATTTCAATATGGAAAAGGTTGAGGAGTCCTTGTAGGTCCTTTTATTCTTAATTCTCCATTTTCATTAAAATAAATTCTATCGATATTAAGCACTCTGATTCCACTCGGAGATTTTGGAAAAGCATGTGAGTGATAAACTATAAAAAGTTCGCTGCTATCAGGTGAATTAGTAACTGAACAGTGTCCAGGACCAGAAACACCTAATGATAAATCTTTTGAAAGAATCGGATTATCTTCGCTTTTGATCCACGGTCCCATTGGGTTGTCAGCCGTAGCATATCCTATTGCGTATTCTGGAGAAGCAAAATAATTAGCTGAATATAGTAGATAATAGATTCCATTTTCTTTTATAACGAAAGGACCTTCATTCCATTGCCAATCTTCTCCAATTCCTTCCCAATCTTGAGAAGGTTCAACAACTAAAATAGGATCTCCCTCTAAAGTTAAAAGATCTTTGGACATTTTTTGAACATAGATCTGACTTATATGCTTTCCATCAATAATATTTTCTGAGCAATCTCTAACGTAAAATAAATATGGAGTTCCATCTGAATCGATAAAAATATGTCCATCGATATTTGAAAAACCCTTATCAAATAAAGGAGCTTTAATGTTTAAAAAAGGTCCTATCGGAGATGAACTTTCAGCAAGGGCTATTTTTAAGTGCCCGTCAGAAGCTCGAGCACTATATATCATATAATATTTATTTTTATAGCTAACAACTTCTGGTGCCCAAAAATCACCTTGTCCCCATTCATTTCCTTCTTCAAACTTACTAAAAGCAAAACCTTTTTCCTCCCAATTGACCAAATCGTTTGATTCCCATACTTTAAATCCCATATTTGCAACTGATGTACCATAAAGATAGTAAGTGTCTTCTACTTTCAATACATAAGGATCAGCTACAAAAACTTTTAAAGGATTAGTGTAGGTAGAATCAGGATATGAATCAGTGCCAATATGATTATTACCGTAAATAAACAACGAAAATAAACTTAAAATAATTAAAAAAAGAGTTTTCAATCTGCTTCACCTCTGTCTACAGTACACATTGTATATTTTTAATTCTTACTCTTTCAGTCCTCCTACATTTAATCCTTGTATGAGTTGTTCTTGGAAGATCATGAAGAATATAAAAATAGGAAGAGCTGCAATTACATTTCCTGCCATCGTAATACCATATTTCATAGAATATGAACCATAAAAAGTTGCCAAACCGACTGGTAAAGTGTACATTTTTTGATCAGTCATAACTATTAAAGGCCATAAAAAATCGTTCCATGTACTTACAAAACTGAAAACGGATATAGCAACTAAAGAAGGCTTAGCTAATGGGACCATTATTCGAAACAGAATATACAATTCACCAGCTCCATCAATCCGAGCCGCTTCTTCAAACTCATTGGGGATGCCTTTGAAAAATTGAGATACAATCAAAACAAACATAGGATTTATCATATATGGAATTATTAAGCCCCAATAGGAATTTAATAAATTTAAGTCCCTTAAAAGCAAATATCTAGGTATCATAATGGCTTGGAGAGGTATCATAATTCCTGCTAACGTGAAATAAAATAAAAATTTATTTCCTCGAAAGTTTAACCTTCCTAATGAGTAAGAGGCAAAAATCGTAATAATTACCACACCAAAAGTTGAAATTAACGAGATTAAAGTACTATTAAAAAACCATCTTAAGACCCCTGATTGTTCCAAAATATATTTATAATTGTTAAAATTTATTTTTGAAGGGAAAAATTTTTGGGTAATTACTTCTAAATCAGTCTTAAAAGAAGAAATAACCATCCAAAAGATAGGAAATATGTATATAAATATAATCAAAATTGCTACAAAGGTTAATAGCTTTGATTTTTTCAACTTTTTTCACCACCTGTTCCAAGAGTTAACCTAAATTGTACAATACTAACTATGAACATGATAACAAAAAAGAATAAAGCCATTGCTTGAGCATATCCCATTCTAAAGTATCTGAATCCTTGATCATAAATATACTGAATTAAAACTCTCGTTTTGCCATTCGGCCCTCCTCCAGTCATAATATAAACTTGACCGAATATTTGCAAAGAGGCAATTGTTTGAAGAACTAAAACTAATGAATGAGTCCTCTTTAAAAGGGGAACTGCGATAAAAAAAGTTTTTTGAAATGAATTAGCACCATCTATTGTAGCCGCTTCATATATAGAAGGAGAAATCTCTTGTAATCCTGCTAAATAGAGAATTACATTAAAGCCCAGAGTCCACCAAATAGTAGTTAAAGCGATAGCAGGCATGGCAGTAGTAGGATTTGTTAACCAGCCTCTATAGTTAATACCCACAGCTTGAAATATTTTAGATATAATTCCAAAATTGGGTTGATACATAAATACCCATATGCTACATACAATTGTAATGGATAAAATATAAGGGAAAAAAAACAATACTCTAAATAATTTTTGAAAATATATTTTAGAGTTTAATAAAAGTGCTATTAAAAAACCTAAAATTACTAAAATAGGCACAGTTAATATAACAAAGTAGAGCGTGTGCCATAAAGTTTCCCAAAAAGTGGGATCATTGAACATTTTTGTGAAATTAGCTAATCCTATAAAGGTAGGTTCACTAAATAGATCCCATTCATAAAATGACATTCTAAACCCTTGTATAAGTGGATAAATTAAAAATAAAATGTATAAAAAACCGAAGGGAATATAAAAAAGATACCCACTAAGAGTTCTTTTTTTCATTTTTAAAGTCTCCTCTCAATGATTTTTAAGATACTCCTCTAAATAAATAATAAGTTAGAGAAACATCCCACGAAATATCGTGGGATGTGCGATAATGAGATAATAAATCTTATTTCGCTACTTGTTTAACTGTATTAACAAGATCATCTGCAGCTTTTTCGGGCGTAAGTGCACCTAAAACTACACCTTGACAAAGTTCCAATAGTTTGTCTTGTATTTCTTTCCATCCCCTAACTTCAGGTACAAACGCCCTTTCAGACGAAACTATGAAATTTTCTCTTAGTGGCAAACTTAAAAATTCTGTTGACTCTGCAACACTTTTTACAACAGGAAGATGTCCAGCTTTAGCCCATTCATATGAGCGATTTACTAGCCATTCTGCAAAAGTAACAGCTGCTTTTACTTTCTCTTCATTTATTTTAGGAGCTTTTGGTATAATTAACGTATGAGAATCTCCCCAAACATATGGTGTGTCAGTAAAAGAGAAAGGCGGAACAGGCATAACGCCAATTTCTTCTAAAACCCCCATATCTTCGAATGCAGCCATTGCCCAGACGCCGTCAAAAGTAAAACCAGCTTGCCCAGTTATAAATAGCGCTCTAGCTGTTTCATAATCTACGTAAGTCGTTAAATCTTCTTTATAGAATTTGAGTATTTCTGCATAAGTTTTTTCTGCAATGTTCTTATCAATCATGAAATTACCATTTTCGTCTTCTAGTTTTCCACCAAAATTTCTATACAAAGTTAGCCATAATCTCTCACCTAAACCGTTCAAATCTTCTATAGCCACACCATATTTTCCAGTCTTTTGCTTAATTTGTTTACAGAAATTATAGAATTCCTCGAATGTTTTAGGAAGTAATATTTGACCATTACTGTCTACTAAACCAGCTTCGCGAAGTACACTTTTATTATAATATAAAACTAAAGGATGTGCATCTAAGGGTAATGCATATAGTTGAGAATTAAAAGTAGCCGCTTGAAGAATATTATCAAAATAATCAACTTTTAAGCTATTAGAAACATATTTATCTATCGGTAATAATGCTCCTCTTTCTACGTAATCTACTAAAGATGATCTATGCATTATGGCTAGATCAGGGGGATTACCGCCAACCATTGAAGCTAGTAACTTGTTATAATACTCGCCCCAATCAAGAGGTTGTTGATTAACAAAAATTTCATTCTGCTCTTTGTTAAATTGATTGACAAGCCCAGTTATAATGTGTCCTTCCCCACCACTAAAAAGAGTCCAAAAAGTTATTTCAGTAGCTTTCGAAAATCCAACAGTTGTCAGAATAACTATGAAACATACCAAAAAAAATCTACTTAACTTCTTCATTTTTTCTGCCTCCTTATATATTATTGATACCGATACCGTTAACGATACCAAAAACATTATAACAAAGTTAACGTTATTTGCAAAACTTTTTTATGAACGATTAGGGAAGTTTAGGTTTGATTAAGAGCAAATATTTATGATTAACTTGGTTTTTCTTAATTTTCTAAAATTCTTACTCCACTTTCAATTGATGTAGTATAAAAAGAAGCTTTTATATTGGTTTTATTAAAATAAGCAGCAGAGACATTTTGTATGAATGATTCGACTTTATTTTTTTCAACTACGGCTATCGCACATCCGCCAAAACCTGCGCCTGTCATTCTTGCCCCTACACAACCCTGTGTTTTTAATGACTCTTCGACGATGGTATCCAGTTCCAAACCAGTTACTTCATAATCATATTTTAGTGAGTCATGTGATTGGATTAATAATTTTGCAAAACCTTTTATATCGTCCTTTTTTAGTAATTCAACAGCTTTAATCACCCTTTGATTTTCAGTAATTACATGCCTTGCTCTTTTTATTTCTATCTCATCTTTCAAATATTTAAGGTCATCGAGTGTACATTGACATAAATTACTAACCTTGTTATTTTTTGCTTTATTTATTGTTTCTAAGGCATTCTCACATTCTTTTCTTCTTTTATTATACTCTGAAGAGGCTAATTCTCTTCTTTTATTTGTATTCATAACAATCAAAATGTACCCATTTAAGTAACATGGGATATTTTCATAAGATAGATTTTGTGTATCTAAAAGTAAAGCATGATCTTTTTTCGAATTGGCTACAACGAATTGATCCATTATTCCTGAATTTACACCTATAAATTTGTTTTCGACTCTTTGCCCTAATAGAGCAATATATTTTTTATTTATACTTTCTGGTTGCAAAATTGGGTATAAAAGCATATAGGCAATTAACACTTCTAAAGCAGCGGAAGATGAGAGGCCTGCACCGTTGGGAAGATTCCCTTTAATCAATATATTACAACCTTTCAAAGAATATCCATCTTCTTTTAGAAACTTCATTACACCTTTAGCATAGTTCCCCCAACCGTCTTTGGCTTCGTATTTTATTTCTTTTTCCAAATCAATTATAACTTCGTTAGAAAAGTCCATAGATTTTAATCTAATTATCTTATCATCCCTAAGAGACATTACTCCATATATGCCTAAATTAATAGCAACTGGTAAAACATAACCACCATTATAATCGATATGCTCTCCTATTAAATTTACTCTACCTGGTGAAAAAAAACTATATATTGGTTTTTCTACTTCTCCATAAGTTTCAATAAAAGAATTTCTTAGATTCATTTCTTCTTACCTCTCTTATTAGTTAAGATATTTATAAGGATTTTTTGTATTTTTCTATAGCTTTTTTTAAAGTAACTGCTGTTTCTTCGACTGCTAAGGTATTAGCTGCAGCCCAAGCTCCCATTTCACTAGACGCGTACCATTTTATTTTGTTTTTATCTCTAAGAGGAGGATAGAATTCTATATGAAAGTGAAAATATTTGTCAGAATCTTTATATTCTTGTGAATTCACAGGATTTTGATGTATGTTCATCATATATGGAAATGGTTTATCAAAAAGAGCATCAAATCCACCTGTTAATAACTTTAAACTTTCTGCTAAATCCCATTTTTCTTTATCCGTAAACTGTGAAAGGTTGCCTTTGTGAGACTTACTAACGATAAAAGCGCCATACGGGTAATCTGTAAAAAAAGGAAGATAAACAAGGAAAGAATCATTTTCAAAAAGTATTCTTTTTTCAAATTTTTTTTCTTCTTTGTTCATATCACAAATTAGACAATTATTTTTTTCTTCGTAATATTCTTTGCAACTATCTAGTTCTACTTTTAATTTCAAGGGAATCCAAGAATAAGCATAGAGTTGCCCGTGGGGGTGAAACATGGTTACTCCAACTTCTTTTCCCCTATTTTCAAAAGGAAAGATATATTTGATGTTTTTGTCTTTTGATAATTCTACAAACCGTTCTACCCACAAATTGACAAGTTTATATATATGTTCAATGGATAGTTGTGGAAGAGTAACGTTGTGATCGGGAGAATATAATATTACTTCACATTTTCCATAATTTTTAGCTACTTTGTATAAATCCGTTCCTTTTATATTTGGTTCATCAGGATCCAATTTCAAGGCAGGAAAATCATTATCATATGTATAAACTTCGTAGTTTTCGGGAACTTTTTTCCCGGGGCCTGGACAAAAAGGACACCAATCTTCTGGAAGATGGGGCCTGTTTTGCCTATTATCAGCAACCATTGTCCAAGTTTTTAATAAAGGATTCCATCTTAATTCAGGCATTATTTTTCTCTCCTTTTCTAAGAATTTCTCACTACTAATTCCACATCCAAAACTTTTCTTGTTGAGGAATTGACTCTGTTTTTATTTTTTATCCTTTTATAAATCATTTGGAACGCTTGATATCCCATTTCAAATTTATGTACTTTTACGGTTGTTAATTCTGGTTCTATTAATCTAGAAAATCTTATGTCATCGTATCCAACTATCGAAACTTCTTGAGGAATTTTTACCTTTTTTTCTTTTAAAGCTTTAATAGCCCCATAGGCTATTAGATCGTTATAACAAAAGATTCCATCAAATTTTTCTTTTTTTTGAAGCATTTCCATAGTTTTATCATATCCCGCTTGAACATGGTATCCTTCATGAACATGATGACACAGTTTTACATCGTTTTCTGAAAAAGATATTCCTTTTTCTTTTAAAGCTTTTTTAAAACCTTCCAACCTTCCAAAAGAGGCAGAATTATACAATTGATCGGTAATCATCTTTATCTTTGTTCGCCCTTTTTCAATTAAATGTTTGGTAGCTATATACCCACCTTTTACTTCATCACTAAAGATTTCATCAACATTCCATTCATAAATTTCCCTTCCTACTAAAACCATAGGGAAATGTTCTTTAATGAGTTCTCTAATATCTTCATAACTTTCTTGCATTGGAAAAAGCAGTATTCCATCTACTCTTCTTTCTAAAAGCGTTTTAATGAATTTTTCTTCGTTTTCATAAACTCCTTCAGAGTTCATTATTATTATTTGATAATCTCTTTCCTGCGCAGCTTTATCAATGCCTTTAAAAACTTCTGAAAAAAATGGGTTAGAGCTATCAGGCATTATAACTCCAATGGTATGAGTAACACTTGATTTAAGCATAGTTGCATATACATTTCTAACATATCCCATTTCTTGGGCTATTTTTTCTATTTTCTTCTTCGTGTTCTCGTTTATATCAGGTTTATCATTCAAAGCCCGGGATACTGTATTGGGAGATACACCAGCTTTTTTAGCAATATCTTTTATAGTAACAAAGCTACTTCGGCTTATTTTTAATCACCTCACTAATCTAATTATGTTAACGTTAACGGTATCAAACTAATTTTACACCAAAAAAAATAAAAAACAAAATGTTTTTTATAATTTTCCTATTTATCAAAGAATATTTTTAGAAAATAACGCTTTGCTTTCACTCTTATTAATAAGAAAAAGGGTGAGTTTGATTGAAGGTCTTTGTGGCTACGGCATTGAGGGTACTGAATCTCCCTCAACGATTCTCTATAAAACTCATCACCCCAATCTAGACATCAAAAAAGACAAATCAAACGTTTATCATAATATCATTTCAACATCAAAAGATTAGTCCAAAGATCTACAAAAGTCCTCGGCTTTAGCTATCGAATCTTTCTTTTTTTGAGATTATACACCCTCTTGCCCGCCTTTAACAACATTATCAAGCCCTATTTTTCTGTCAAATTAAAAGAGCAAAAAATAACCACGCCGGCATTATTACGATATTTTCTTCTTTTGCTAGTGTGTTTTTTGTTATCAATACACCTTTACCAAAAACTTTTTTCATACTAAAATAATCACTTTTAGTGATATTGTTTTGAAATTTTACTTCTATTGGAAATAATCCCTCATTTTCTTCTATTACAAAATCTATTTCATTACCCCTATCTGAATACCAAAAATATGGTCCGTTGTATAAATTTAAAGCATAAGTACTCAGTTTGTTTAAATTTAATAGATGCCGCAAGGTTATTTGTTCTATCCTTTGTGACATTTTTATCTCTTTACCACTTGTTTCAGTAATCAAAGTGCAAATTACTTGATCTAAAGGATAAACTTTTTTTTGCTTCTTAAACTTGATAGTTTTTGTTGAAGGATCTATAAAATAAATCGTTGAGATAATAAAACTATATGCTAAATATTCAAAATATTTTTGAATTGTGTCAACAGATTTTATCGATTCACTTAAATCGTTTAAGATTGAACGCCAGGAAAATCTCTGACCAATTATTCCAGGAAGTTTTTTAAATATTTCAATTATAATTCCTCTTGAATTCATATATTTTTCAGCATCGCCTAGAATAAAATCGCGATATATGTTTTTAGTTTGTTCTGTAATTTTACCTTCGATCATATATTCATCTATTACTTTTGGAAATCCGCCAAAATTGATATATTTTAAAAAATATTCTTGTAAAAAAGAATATCGAAAATTTAAACCTTTGATATCTTCTTCGCCAAGCGAAACAATTTCTCTTAGATTTAATGAATCTATCTCTATTCCCCTTGCTTTTAGATATTCGTTGAACGTTAAAGGTAAAAACACTAGATCTTTACCCACGCCTCTTCTTCCTGGCATTCTTTCGCTTGATACTTTCAAGTCATAAGCAGATGAACCTGTTAAGATAACCACTGCATTAACTATTAAGCCTATATCTACCAAATACTTAATCGCACTCTGCCAATTATTAACCATTGTTATTTCGTCTATAAATATGTAAGTTCTTTCGTTTTTTGAAATATTGAAGGATTGTAAATAAATTTTTATTATGTCAGCCAGTTCCGACTTATCTTTGATCATATCGCATGTAAAAAATAATATACGTAGGGGGTCAATATTATCTTCGATTAACTTCCTAATAAATAATTTAATAAAAGTAGTTTTTCCCACCTGTCTCGGACCCCTTATAGTATATATACCGAATTTATCAACAGGAATATTTGAAAAAAGTTTCTCTGGATAATATTTGAAATTACTTTTTTCATAATTGATTATATTTCTATCCTGGTATATGGTCATCTTATCTCTCCACCAAGGATTCATGATGTGCAAGTCCTCAAAGTCCATTTATAATCCCACCTCTAATCCAAAATTTCCCTACTACGAATTAATTATATCATAAAGTGAAGGTTTTTATCTAAGGTATTTGACAAAAACGCACGGTTTTGTCGAATTGATTAGACAAAAATCTACACTCTAATCTTACAGAAAAACTCACAGAACAAACATAGAAAACAATAAACAAACTATATTAAAAAGTTGACTTTAAAAATTATGCTATAATAAAAATATGATGCGATATGGGCATATTTGTTGGATATTTTCAGATAAGTCCCTGAATGATGAAATTTATTCGAGTGATGTTAGAAAGGTCGCACCAGAAAAAGCGAAAACGGTTATATGGTATCCAATCTGAGAGATATAAGCGAGGATTTCCAGAAAACTGAAAACAGAGTATATTATTGTGGTCAGAAAATAGATAGGTGGTGAAAAAATTGTTAACATTAATAAAAGATGCAGAAGTTTACTCTCCTTCTTATGAAGGAAAGAAAGATGTCTTAATAGGTGGAGGAAAGATTTTATACATTCAAGAAAATATAAAATTAGATACAAATTTACAGGTAGATATAGTTGATGGAGAGGGTTATCTATTAGTTCCTGGTTTTATCGATTCTCACGTACATATTGTTGGTGGAGGTGGAGAAGGGGGATACAATACCAGAACTCCAGAAATTACCCTTTCTCAAATAGTAAAAGGCGGAATAACTACGTTGGTAGGTGTATTAGGAACAGATAATGCAACAAGAAGTATGGAGAACTTAATAGCTAAGGCTAAATCATTAAATGTAGAAGGAATTAGTTGTTACGCATATACTGGTTCTTATCATTTGCCTTTGAAGACTTTTACCAAAAGAATTATAGACGATATAGTTTTTATTGAAGAAATCATAGGTGTTGGAGAAATAGCTATTTCAGATCATCGAGGTTCTCAACCTACGATAGAAGAGTTGACAAGATTAACTTCGGATGCAAGAGTTGGAGGTATTTTGTCGAAAAAAGCTGGTATTGTCAATGTTCATGTTGGAAGAGGCAAAAATTTTGTAGACCCTTTAATAGAAGTGGTTAAGAACTCAGATTTGCCTATTACCCAGTTCTTGCCAACTCATATGAACAAAGGTAAAGAATCTATTCAGGTATGCAAAGAATTTATTGACTTAGGAGGGAGAGTGGATTTTACAACTAGTAGTTCTGAAAAGAGAAGCAAAGATGATTTTTCAAAACCTTCTAAAGCCTTGAAAACTTTATTGGACGAAGGGGTAAATATAGATAATATTTCTTTTTCTTCTGATGGTCAAGGAAGTCTACCAAAGTTTGATGAAAAAGGTAATTTCTTAAAATTGGATGTAGCAGATGTATGTACGCTTTTTGAAGAGGTAAGAGATTGCGTGATTCAAGAAAATATCCCATTAGAAGAGGCCTTAAAAGTCATTACTTCTAATCCTGCTAATTTTCTTAAATTAGAAAACAAAGGGCAAATAAAAGAAGGCTTCGATGCAGATTTGGTGTTATTACAAAAAGACACTTTGAATATTGAAAAAGTCATGGCAAAAGGGAAACTTCTAATAACCATTTTCTAAAAGATTTTTCAAAATCTAATATTGAAGAAGTTATAATGAAAATAAAAAAGTGTGGAGCCACAAAAGTAGCTCCAACTCATTGTAGTGGTGATTTAGCGAGAAATTTATTCAAAGCAAATTTCAAAGGCAATTTTATAGAGATAGGAACGGGATCAGAAATAGAAATTTAGTTATTTACTGTTATGAATAACTCAATTTTAAATTTTTGTTTTTTATCTCTTTTTTGATAGTGGCTATAAAATCTTTTCTTGAAATATTTTCCACTGTTTTCCCATCTCTGGTTCTTACATTTATGGTATCACCACTTACTTCCTTTTCCCCAAAAACTATCATGTAAGGTATCTTTTTCATCTGTTCGCTTCGTATTTTGTAACCAACAGTTGAATCAGAGTCATTTACATAAACTCTAATATTTTCTTTGTCAAGTTCTTGAGCAAACTTCTTTGCTTCTTCATTGTACTTTTCAGAAACAGGAATTATGGAAATTTGCGTTGGAGATAGCCAAGTTGGAAATTCTCCAGCAAAATTTTCTACTAATATACCAAAAAACCTTTCTAGAGAACCCAAAATAGCCCTATGAATCATTACAGGTCTTTTTTGTTCGTCATTTTCATCTGCATAAACCAGGTCAAACCTTTCTGGCATTTGAAAATCAAGTTGAATAGTGGTACACTGCCATTTTCTTCCTAATGAATCAGTTAGATTAAAATCAATCTTGGGACCATAGAAAGCTCCTTCTCCCTCATCAATCCGATATTTAATGTTAGATTTTTCCAAAGCTAGTTTTAAGGCGTTTGTGGCTCTTTCCCAGCTTTCCAAATCTCCCATGTGATCTTCAGGCATTGTACTCAATATTGCCTCGTATTTAAAATCAAACGTTGAATATATCTCATTTGTGAGTTGTATGACTTTTATTATTTCTTCTTCTATTTGTGATTGAGTACAGAAAATATGGGCATCATCTTGTGTGAAAGCTCTTACTCTAAATAATCCATGTAAAACTCCACTTCTTTCATACCTGTGAACTTTACCGAATTCAAACATTCTTATCGGAAGATCTCTGTAACTTATAAACTTATTCTTATATATTAAGATATGGCCAGGACAATTCATAGGTTTTACAGCCATAGGCATATCTTCTTTTTCTGTAAAGAACATGTTCTCTTGATAATGATCCCAGTGACCAGATTGATGCCATAATTTAATGTTCATTATTTGTGGAGTTTCAACCTCTTCGTATCCATATTTCTTGTGAATCTCTCGTGAAAAAGACATTAATTCGTTCAGTATAATCTTACCATTTGGTAAAAAGAAAGGCATACCTGGCGCCATTTCGGATTGCAACATAAATAAATCTAATTTAGGACCTAGTTTTCTATGATCTCTTTTTTTTGCTTCTTCCAACATAGTTAGATAATCTTCTAAGTCTTTCTTTTTTGAAAAAGCCGTTGCATATATCCTTTGAAGCATCTTATTATTTTCATTTCCTCGCCAATATGCCCCCGAAACTGAAAGAAGTTTAAAATATTTAACGTATCCAGTTGAAGGAAGATGAGGACCCCTACATAGATCAAAGAAATCTCCTTGGTAATAAACGGAAACTTTATTCCCTGGAAGTTCCTCAATCAATTCAACTTTGTACGGTTGATCCTTAAATAATTCTTTAGCCTCTTCTTTGGAAAGTTCTTTTCTTGTTATAGAGATATCTTCTTTTATAATTTTTTTCATTTCTTCTTCTATTTTTGAAAAATCTTCTTCTGAGAGACTGTATCCTTCAATATCAAAATCATAGTAAAATCCATCTTCTATAACTGGTCCTATAGCCAATTTCACTTTATCTTTTCCAAAGATTATTACCACTGCTTGAGCCATAATGTGAGCCATTGTATGCCTATATATTTTAGGAGCTATTTCATCACCTAAAGTTATCAGTTTAATGGTAGAATCTTCGGTAATAGAAGTATTTAAATCCTTTAACTCACCATTTATTTCTGCAGCAATAGAGTTCCTAAATAACCCCTCAGATATACTTTTTGCTATATCCGCCGGTGTTACTCCCTTTTCGAATTCTTTAACCGAATTATCAGGAAAAGTTATTTTAACCATTTAATCACCTCTGATTATATCGTTAAACTTTCAAGTTTTGCTTTTAAATCTCTTTCTATAAGTTTATCTATAATTTCATCTAAGTCACCATCAAGTAATTCATTTATTCTATGAGTTGTATAATGAATTCTGTGATCTGTAATTCTGTTTTGTGGGAAATTATAAGTTCTGATTTTTTCGCTTCTATCCCCGCTACCTATTTGAGATTTTCTTTCTTGAATAAGTTGAGATTGTTGCTCATTCAATTTTATTTCAAAAAGCTTAGTTCGTAATATGTTTAATGCTTTCTCTTTGTTTTGGTGCTGAGACCTTTCATTTTGACAAGTAACCACTATCCCTGTTGGAAGATGAGTTATTCTAACTGCCGAATCCGTTTTATTTACGTATTGACCTCCTGCACCACTTGCTCTGTAAGTATCTATCCTTAAATCATTTTCGTTAATTTGAACATCTATATCTGTAGCTTCTGGCAGAACAGCCACTGTTGCGGTTGATGTATGTATTCTTCCAGAAGATTCTGTTTGAGGCACGCGTTGCACCCTGTGTACTCCGCTTTCATATTTAAATCTCCTGTAAACATCTTTTCCTTTTATTTTTATTATAGCGGTTTTTATTCCCCCTAGTTCGTTTTCGTTAAGATCTAGTGTTTCATACTTCCAACCCTTTCTTTCGGCATAACGGAGATACATTCTCATCAATTCTGAAGCAAAAAGACTTGCTTCGTCCCCGCCTGTTCCTGCCCTTATTTCCATTATTATATTTCTTTCATCGTATTTATCTTGTGTAACTAAACCTTCCAAAATCCGTTTTTCTATCTTCCCTTCTTTTTTTTCTATCTCACTTAGCATAGATTGATATTCTTCCTCAGAAATCTCTCCATCGTCATACATTTCTTTCAAGGTTTTCTTATCTTCTAACACTTCTTCATAACTACTAAATAGACCATCTAATTCCGATAAACGAGAATGATCTTGACCTAGTTTTTTCAGTTGTTCTACATCATTGGTTACCTCTGGATCACTTAATTGTTTTTCCAATTCTTCTATTTTTTTCTTAACTTCCTCTTTAAAATCTAATATGTTCAAAGGTTTGGTGTAAAAACACCTTTCCTCCTTCCCAAAAAATTAATTTCGTTATATTTTGAAATTTTATTCTACAAATCCGATCCCAATGGTTCCCGGACCTCCATGAACTCCAATTACTGATTCTAAAGGACCAGACTGTATCTCTACTTTACCATTCAACTTTTCTTTTAGTAGATTTACAAAGTAATTTTCATCTTCGTCAAATAAAGCATTTCGAGTATGAAAAATTAAATTACTTAGATTCGAAATTCTTGTCACAACAATATCAGCCATTCCCTCTAGAGCTTTTTTTCTAGATCTAGCTAACTTTATTGGCTTAACTTCTCCTTCTATGAATTCACTGATAGGATTAACTCTTAGCATCATACCCAGAAATTTGGCAGCTCCCCCTATTCTTCCTCCTGCACTCATATATTTTAAGGACTTAACCGTAAATATAGTATGAGTTTTTTCAATTAATCCTTTAGATATCTCATACAATTGTTCTATTGTATTTTTTCCTTTTTCAATAATTTCATATATTTTGTTTTCCAAAGCTGCTTGACCTCCGGAACAGGTTTTGGTATCTATTATTTTAATCTTACAATCAGGGTACTTTTTTTCAAAAGATTCCTTTGCTACATTAGCATTGCTAAAACTCGATGATAATTTGCTTGATATAGTTGTTATTAATATATTTTTGTGCCCTTTTTCATACTTGGACAAAATATTATTATACCAATCTTCTGGATTGGGTGCTGAAGTTTTAGGAAGTAAATTAGGATCATCTTTCATTTTTTTGTAGAGCTCTTTATCTGTAATGTCTTTACCCTGAACTAAGTAATTTTCACCATCCAAGGTTATGTAAAAAGGAACCAAAGAAACATCATATTTTTCCAATACTTCTGAAGGCAGGTAACCTCCGGAATCTGCTATTATACCAATTTTCCCCATTTTTTCTCCTCATTTCTTTAATTTTATAGATTTTCTAATCATTAAAATTCTTTCAAATTTTAAAACTTT
>NZ_AUPM01000030.1 GCF_003265365.1 Petrotoga sp. 9PW.55.5.1
AAAAATTAAGGAATAGAAACAAAACAAGAAGAAAAAGAATAAGATAAACAGTTACAACTTTAGACAAAAGGGCATTTGCATATTACAATCCAGAAATAAAAGACTGGCATGTAGAAAGTGGAGAGTTTGAAATACTAATAGGGAAATCATCAAAAGAGATAGTATTGAAAGAAAAAGTAAAAGTAAACTCAACGGTTAAAATAAAAAAGAAATTTCACAGAAACTCAACAGTGGGAGATTTAATGGAAGATCCAGTAGGTGTTCAAATAATAAACGAATTCTTACAAAAATTTAGTCAATCTGGAGGACCATTTGAACAAGATGAACATAGAAATAATGAGATAATCTTAGCAATGATGAAATATATGCCTTTAAGAGGTCTAATTAACTTTGGAAAAGGCGAGTTCACAGAAGAGATGTTGAAAGAGATTCTAGAAAAGGTGAATGAAGAAAGATAGATAAATAGAACTTTAAAAGGCGACAACCAATTTACTCTTTTAATGACAATCTATTATGATCTAATACGGCCTCCCATATTAGATTTGATTAACTTTATATGTTCGATTATGAGATTTAATTTTTGCACAAAAAAAATAGATGCTTTCATAAAAATAAAGTCTGATAAAATAACTTGGATTAAAATGTGGTATAATTATTAGTAAGGAGAATAAACTAATTATAATATTAAAATACTTGAAAAAGGAGGCTGTTTATGAAATACAATAATTTAGGAAAAGCAGGTATAAAAGTTAGTGAGATATCTTTTGGTTCTTGGCTTACTTTTGGGAATCAATTAGATACTGAAGGCGTTAAGGCCAGTTTGAGAACCGCTTATGAGAATGGAATTAATTTTTTTGATAATGCAGAAGCTTATGCTAATGGCCTTTCAGAGTCTTTGATGGGAATGGCTTTAAAAGAATATAGAAGAGAAGATCTAGTAATTTCTACCAAAATATTTTGGGGCGGGAAAGGTCCTAACGACAGAGGAGTATCTAGAAAACATCTTTTAGAAGGCACTTGGAATTCACTAAAAAGGCTTCAATTAGATTATGTAGATCTTATTTTCTGTCATAGACCTGATCCTACTACTCCTATTGAAGAAACAGTGTTTGCTATGGATTATTTAATAAGAAACGGATTAGCATTGTATTGGGGTACTTCTGAGTGGAGCGCTGAACAGTTAGAGGAGGCTTATCAAATAGCAGATAAGAGAAACCTAATAGCTCCTACTATGGAACAACCTCAATATAATATGTTTGTTAGAGAAAAGGTTGAAAAAGAATTTAAACCCCTATATGAAAAGTATGGATTAGGTTTAACAACGTGGAGTCCTTTAGCAAGCGGTGTTTTAACCGGCAAGTATAATGAAGGAATACCCGAAGATAGTAGACTAGCAAGGTTTAAAGGTTTGAAAGATGAGTTTGAGAAAGGTGGTTTATTGTCCCAAGAAAATATTGAAAAGGTTAAAAAACTAACAAAGATAGCTAACGATTTAGGAGCCACAATGGCGCAACTTGCAATAGCCTGGCTTTTAAAAAATCCTAATGTGAGTACTGTAATAACTGGGGCAAGTAGAGCTGAGCAAGTAAAAGAAAACGTGAAGGCAGCAGAAATTAAAGAAAAGATTACAGAAGATGTTATGGAAGAGATAGAAAACATTTTGGATAATAAACCGATATAATTCTAATTACATAGAAAATCCCGCTTTATAGCGGGATTTTTTAAATATGTATAATCATACCTTCTATTCCTTCTTCTGCTCCAAGTATACTTTCTGTAAGAGTTGGATGTGGATGGATAGAATCAGTCAGTTGAGATACCGTCATTCCATATTTTACTGCTAATACTCCTTCCATTATCATATCTGTTGCATTAGGTGAAACAATTGAAACACCTAAAATCTTTTTGCTTTCTTTTTCAGCTATGATTTTTACGAATCCGTCTCTTTCTTCCATTGTTCTAGCCCTTGCATTAGCTGAAACTGGAAATTTTGAAATAATTACTTTCTCGGGATCAATTTCTTTTTCTTTAATGCCTACTGTTGCTATTTCAGGATTAGAAAAGATAACGTTTGGAACAGCTTTGTAATCCGCTTTTTTGTCATCACCCACAATATTATGAGCAGCCACTATACCTTCGTACATGGCAACATGGGCTAACATTATATGAGCTCTAATATCTCCAATAGCATATACGTTTTCTATGTTTGTTCTCATCGATGAATCAGTTTTTACGCCCTTTTCAATATTGACTCCTAACTCTTTTATATCTTCAGGGATGAATGGTTTTCTACCAACAGCGACTAATATTTTTGAACTTTCTATTTCTTTTGTTTCTCCATCCTTTTCTACTTTAGAAATGTAAGAACTTTCTTTTTTTACTACCTCAGTTACCTTATGCTTTTCTAATATTTCTACGCCTTTTTTCATCAAAGACTTCTTAGCAACTTCTGCAATATCTTGGTCTTCACTTGGTAGGATATGGTCTAATAACTCAACTACATAAACTTTTTTTCCTAAACTTGCAAAAAAAGTAGCAAATTCTATGCCAATAACCCCACCACCGATTATAAGAATTGAGTCTGGAAGTTCTTCCATTTTAAAAACGTCATCGCTAGTCCAAATGCCATTTATTTTATCAAATGGGGGAAAGATTACGGGCTGAGAACCATGAGCGAGAATTAAATTTTTTGTTTCTAACTTTTGCTCTTCTACTTCAATGTGGTTCTTGTCAATAATTTTAGCAACACCCTTAATCAGATCTATATTATTTTTCTTGAATAAATACTCTATGCCTTTCTTTGATTGAAGAACAACTTTATTCATGTGTTTTATCATATCATTTAAGTCATAATCGATATTTTCAACCTTTATTCCGAATTTTCTAGATTTTGTGGTAATTTCTTCGAATAAATGTGTTGAAGTCAATAACGCTTTAGTTGGTATGCATCCCTTGTTGGTACAGGTTCCACCCAAATCTTCTTTTTCAACTACTGCAACCTTCTTTCCCAATTGGGATAACCTTATTGCTGCAACGTATCCTCCGGGTCCCGATCCAACAACAACTGCATCATACATTAAAATTTCCTCCTTTTTTGTTCTCATTAACCATTATATCACAAAAACGTATTCTATTATTCGTATTCTTCCACCACTTTTTCTTTCCAATTTCCTAATCTAAGAAATACATAAGCCAAGCACATTGCTGAGATGTTACTTATTATCATTGCATAAAATATTCCCACATATCCAAAGAGATCCGCAAAGAAAAATATAAGTGGGATCCTTATCCCCCACAATCTCACCATATCTACAATAGTAGATAGAACTGTATGACCAGTTCCTCTTAAAGTTCCAATAAAAACTTCCATCGTTGCGAAAAATGGGAGAGAAAAAGAAACATAGTTAAAAAATTGTTTTCCAACTGCTATAACGGCAGGATCGTCAATAAAAAATTTAGTTATGTGTTGTCCAAAGAAAAACAAGAATGTTGATATGACGGTTATTACAACAAAAGTCAATAAAGAAGACTTTTTTACAGTTTCTTCAGCTTTTTCAGGAATCCCAGCACCAACGAATTGTCCTGCCATGGCTCCTGTTGCTAATGACATACCCATTGCGAACATTATAACCATATTATTTATTCTGTTTCCTATTCCATATCCGCTTATTACAATAGGGCCAAAATTTGCAACTACTCCCATAATAATAGAAAATCCTATGGCAGTTACTGATTGGCCAACAGAGGCTGGGAGACCTATAGTAAAAACCTTTTTTATTAATGTTGGATGAGGAATGAAATCTTTTATGTGAATTTTAAACCCGGTTTTTCCTCTTAATAAGGAAAATAAGCCTTTCCATATTGAAGTGTGAAATATATCAACCTTATTTTGGTTTCTCAAACTAAGAAGCCTCCTAACAGCGAATTTTATCTGGAAATTATAATAAGTTTTCCTAACTATTTAAATTATAACAAAAACAATTCACATAGAAAAGAAAATATGATAAAATAAATAAGAGATTTATTGAGGATCGGGGCGTAGCGCAGTTGGTAGCGCGTTGGTTTCGGGAACCAAAGGTCGCTGGTTCAAGTCCAGTCGTCCCGACCATTTATTATATAAAGAAGACATGGAAGAATTCAAAGAGATAGAAGAAAAAATAAAGAAAACAAGCGAAGAAGAGATTAATAAGATAAAGAAAAATATTTTGAAAATAACCATAGACGAACTAAAAGAAATTCTGAAGAATTAGCTTTAATTCCTCTCTTGAGAGGTTTAATGGCTTTTATTCCCTTTTTTGAAGGGTAAATGTAATAGAATTCCCCTCTCGAGAGGGATGGATGCGACGTTCTTTGTCGCAGCCGGGGTGTAGTCACAGACAGGGTAGTTGCTTTTGATTTACCTTCACAGAAGCAGAATTAGCTTAAATTCCGCTCTTGAGAGGGGTGTCAGACTGAAAGTCTGACAGGGTGTGGTACATATAATTTGCTAAAAG